>NZ_BAABAT010000031.1:0-128796 GCF_039537565.1 Dactylosporangium darangshiense | reverse complement strand
ATCAAGCGGGCGGAGGTGGCCGGGGACGTCGTGGCGCGGCTCGGGCTGTCGGCCGAGGGCGACGAGTCGGAGCTGGAGGAGCTGGTCAAGGCCCGGACCGTGCGGGCCATGGTCGACTGGCTCACCAGCCGGCTGGACGACGCGCCCGTGGCGCCGCCCGCACCCCGGTCGATACCGGCGCAGAGCCGGACCGAGGCCCCGGCCGGCGGTGATGTCGCGCGGCCGGGCGTCGCACCGACGCGCTTGCTCCCCACGCTGGTTCCCGTCGCACACGAGCCGGTCCGCCCGGCGACGGCGCTCGCGGGCGCCACGCTGGTGGTCACCGGGCGCGGTCCGGCGGCCGACAGCGTCGCCGAGCTGCTGCGCCGGCACGGTGCGACGGTGCGCGCCGGCACGCTCGCCGAGCCGGGCCCGCTCGACGGGGCCGACGGGCTCATCCTGCTCGAGGCGCTGGCGGGGTCGCCCGAAGGGTCGGCGCCGCTGCTGCCCGGCGCGTTCGGGCTGATCAAGCAGGTCCTGGCGGGCAGGCCGCGCTACGTGCTGGCGGCCGCCGACGCGAACGCCGGTGCCTGTACGGACGGGCTGCGAGGCCTGATGCGCACCGTCGCCCGGGAGTACCCGTCGACCGCCGCGCGGCTGGCCATCGTGGACGGCACGGAACCCGCGGACCGGCTCGCCCAGCAGATCGTCGACGAGCTGCTCGCCGGGGGCGATGCGGCGGTGGTGAACCGCAGCGGCCGCGCGCGGCAGACGTACGAGATGGTGCCGGCGAGCCTCGGCCCGCTCGCGGCCGGCGGTGCCGGCCCGGCCGGAGACGGTGTGGCGGAGGCCCGGGCGGTCGGCCTGGACCGCGACTCGGTGGTGGTGCTGGTCGGCGGGGCGCGGGGCATCACCTCCTGGTTCGCTCGGGCGCTCGCCGGGGCGGCCGGGTGCCGCATCGAGCTGATCGGCCGGACCCCGAGGCCGCAGAGGCCGGAGGACCCGGCGCTGGCGGCGGCCACGGACGAGGTCTCGCTGCGGGCGGCGCTCGCGCGCCAGGGCGGCGCCGCACCGGCGGAGATCGCCCGCAAGGCCCAGGCGATCCTGGCCGGCCGGGAGGTCGACGCCACCGTGCGGGAGCTCGGCGAGCTCGGAGCCCAGGTGCGCTACCACGCCCTCGACGTCCGCGACGTGGAGGCGACCGACCGGCTCGTCGCGGCGATCCATCGCGAGCACGGCCGCATCGACGGGCTGGTGTACGCGGCCGGCGTGATCGAGGACAAGCTCATCGCCGACAAGGACCCGCAGTCGTTCGCCCGGGTCTTCGACACCAAGGTGGCCGGCGCACAGGCGGTCCTCGACGCGCTGGACCGGCTCGCCTGCGCGCCGAAGTTCGTGGTGTTCTTCGGCAGCGTCGCGGCGACGTACGGCAACCGCGGTCAGGCCGACTATGCGGCCGCCAACGACGCCCTGGAGGCGATCGGCGCCCGGTGGTCGACCCGCTCCGGCAACCGCTGCCTGACCGTCCACTGGGGACCGTGGGCGCCGGCCGAGGGCCACAGCGGCATGGTCAGCGTGGAGCTCAGCCGGGAGTACGCGCGGCGCGGCGTCACGCTCATCGACCCGCAGGAGGGCGCGCTGAGCCTGCTGGGCGAGCTGGCCTGGGGGGATCCGGCGCTCACCGCCGTCGTCTACACCACCTCGGCCCGGTGACCGCGTTGCGCGACGACGAGACGGCCATCGTGGGCATGGCGGCGCTGCTACCCGGCGCCGCCGACCTGGACGGCTACTGGCGCAACCTGGTCGAGGGCGCCGACGCGATCAGCGAGGCGCCGCCGGCCAGGATGGACCCGCAGTTCTACGACCCGGCGCAGGCGCACCGCCCGGACCGGCTGTACTGCCGGCGGGGCGGGTTCGTCGACGAGCTGGCCACGTTCGATCCGCTGCGCTTCGGCATCATGCCGGCGTCCATCGCGGACATCGAGCCGGATCAGCTCATCGCGCTGCAGGTGGCCGCGGCCGCCATCGACGACGCGGGCGGGCCGGACCGGCTGCCGCCCGGCGACCGGGTCGGCGTGATCCTCGGCCGGGGCGGCTTTCTCAGCCCGGGCCAGATCCGCTACAACCAGCGGGTCCGGATGACCAACCAGGTGGTCGAGGTGCTCCGGGACCTGATGCCCGACCTGCCGGAGGGCCGGCTCGAGGCGGTACGGCGCAAGTTCGAGGAGCGCCTCGGCAAGCACCAGCCGGAGGGCGCCATCGGGGTGGTGCCGAACCTGGCCGCGTCCCGGATCGCCAACCGGCTCGACCTGCGCGGCCCCGTGTACACGCTGGACGCCGCCTGCGCCTCGTCGCTGGTCGCGGTCGACCAGGCGATCGCCGAACTGAGCCGGGGCCGGCTCGACGCCGTGCTGGCCGGCGGCGTGCACCACGTGCACGACGTCGGCCTCTGGTCGATCTTCAGCCAGCTCGGCGCGCTGTCCCGGCGGGGCGAGATCCGGCCGTTCGACAGCGCGGCCGACGGGCTGCTGATCGGCGAGGGCACCGGCATCGTCGTGCTCAAGCGGTTGGCCGACGCGCGGCGCGACGGCGATCGGATCTATGCGGTGATCCGCGGCAGCGGAGTGTCCAGCGACGGGCGCGCGGTCAGCATGGTCAACCCGGCCACCGCCGGGCAGGCGCTCGCGATCCGGCGGGCCTGGGCGGCCGCCGGCCTCGACCCGGCCGCGCCGGACGCGCTGGGCATGCTCGAGGCGCACGGTACCGCCACGCCGACCGGCGACGCCGCCGAACTGGACACCCTCCGCGACGTGTTCGGCCCGCCCGGCAAGGGCCCGACGCCGGTCGTCGGCTCGGTCAAGTCGATGATCGGCCACGCCATGCCCGCGGCCGGCATCGCCGGGCTCATCAAGGCGGCCCTGGCCGTGTACCGCGGCGTGCTGCTGCCCACCCTGCACTGCGAAGACCCGCGCCCGGAGCTGGCGCGCACACGGTTCGCCCCGATCGGCTCCGCCCGGCCGTGGGAGAGCGACGGGCCGCGCCGCGCCGGCGTCAACGCGTTCGGCTTCGGCGGCATCAACGCCCACGTCGTGCTGGAGGAGACGCCGGAAGCGTTCACGTCCCGCCGCCGCGGCACGGGCGCGATCGGCCCGGTGGCGTCGCCCGCGGCGGCGAGCATCGCCGAACCGGACGAGGTGCTGTGGCTGGCCGCGCCCGACCCGGCCGCGCTGGCCCGCCTGCTCGACGCGGACGACACCACGGTCCGCGGCCTCGGCACCGCCCGGGCCCGGCAGGGCGGCGGCGCCGGCGCGCCGGCCGGGGACGAGGGCTGCCGGATCGGCATCGTCAACCCCGACGCCAAGCGACTCGCCACCGCCCGCCTCGCCGTCGCCAGGGGCCAGTCCTGGCGCGGCGCCCGCGACATCTGGTTCAGCCCAGCCCCGCTGCTCGCCGGCGCGGCGCCCGGGCGGCTCGCCTTCGTGTTCCCCGGGCCGGAGGCCGAGTTCGGCCCGCGCACCGCGGACGTCGCGGCGCACCTCGGCCTGCCCGACCGGCAGTGGTCCGCCGCCGACCTGGGCCGGCACAGCGCCGGCCTGGTCGAGCTGGGCACGCTGCTCAACGACGCCCTGCGCCGCATCGGGATCGCCCCGGACGCCGTCGCCGGGTACAGCATCGGCGAGTGGACCGCCGCGGTGACGAGCGGGCAGGTCAGCGTGTCCTCCATCGAGGACGTCCTCGCCGCGTTCAACCCGGCGTCGGTCGACGTCCCCGGCCACGCGTTCGCCGTCGTCGGCCGCGCCGCCCAGCAGGTCGCGCCGCAGCTCGCGCAGTACACGGGCGTCGTGCTGTCCCACGACAACGCACCGGCGCAATGCATCGTCAACGGACCGGAGCGCGAGATCGACCGGCTCGTCGAGGCGCTGCGCGGCGAAGGCTTCGTCTGCCAGAAGTTGCCGTTCCGCTCCGCCTTCCACACACCGCTGTTCGCCGCCGGGCTGGAGTCGATCGGCGCCGCGCTGCGCCGCTGGCAGGTCCATCCCGCCCGGGTACCCGTCTGGTCGGCCACGCTCAAGGCACCGTTCCCGGATGATCCGGAGATCGTGCGCGAGGTGTCCGTGCGGCACATGCTCGAACCGGTCTGGTTCCGCGAGACCATCCAGGCGATGTACGACGCCGGGTTCCGGGTGTTCCTGCAGGTCGGTGTCGGGCAGCTGGCCTCGGTCATCGACGACAACCTGCGCGGCCGCGACCACCTCGCCATACCGGTCAACGTCGCCCACCGCGGCGGCCTGAGCCAGCTGCGCCGCGTCGCCACTGCGCTGTGGGTCGAGGGCGCCGCCCCGGACCTGCGCGCGCTGGACACGGCGGGCACGGGCCACGCGCACGCCGCGGTCGCGGCGCCCGTCACCGCCCGAGCCGCCCGCCGCGGCCCGGCCATGCGGCTGGAACTCGGCGTGCCGCTGGTCCGCCTCGGCGAGGGGGCCGCCGACCTGCTCGGCGTGCCCGTGCCCGCGGCGGCGCCGACGGGCGACCGGGACGTCGCGACGGCCGCGGTGGCGACCCATGCTGCGGTAGCGACCCACGCTGCGGTGGCTGTGCCTGCCGCGGTGGCTGTGCCTGCCGTCGTGCCGGCGCCCCGATCGCCGGCCCAGCCGGCCCTGGCCGCGCTGAGCAGGCTCGCCGGCCAGTCCAGCGCCGCCGCCGAGCTGGCGTCGCTGCTGGGCGGCGCAAACGGCGGCGGCAGCGGGCCCGGCGCGCCGCCGCCGCCGGTGGCGCCGGTGCCGGAGGTCCACCGCACGATCCTGCGGGTCGCCCTCGACACGATGCCGTACCTGCGCGACCACTGCTTCTTCGCCCAGCCCGACGACTGGCCCGAACCGCAGGACCGCTGGCCCGTGGTGCCGGCGACCACCGTCATGCAGCACATGATGGACGCCGCCCGGCAGGCGGTCCCGGGCGCGCGGGTGGTCGCCGTGCGCGACGCCCGGTTCAACCGCTGGTGCGTCGCCGAGCCGGCGCAGGACGTCGAGATCACCGTCAAGCCCGCCGGGCCCGACCGGCTCTCGGTGACCTTCGGCGGCTACTCCCGCTCCACGGTCGAGGTGGCGCCCGACTACCCGGCCGAGCGCCCGCAGGTGTGGCGGCACGACCCGGCCACGGAACGGCCACCGCAGATCAGCGCCGAGCAGATGTACGCCGAACGGTACGTGTTCCACGGGCCCTCGTTCCGCGGCCTGACCGAGGTACACGCCATCGGCGACGCGCACGTCCGCGGCGTGCTGACCGCACCGCCCCCGCCCGGCGCGCTGCTCGACAACGCGTCGCAGCTCATGGGCGACTGGCTGTTCACGACGCAGCCGTTCGGGGCGCTGCCGGTCGGGATCGGGCACGCACGGTTCTTCGGCCCCGAGCCCGCCGCGGGCACGGCGGTCGACTGCGTCGTGCACATCCGCTCGGTCGACGCCGAGCAGGTCGTCTTCGATACGCAACTCGCCGTCGACGGCCGGGTCTGGGCGCAGCTCGAAGGGTGCGTCCACCGGCAGTTCGCCAGCCACCCGGCGATCCGGGCCGCCGAGCGCTTCCCGGGCCGCAACGCGATGTCGCTGCGCCAGCCGGAGGGCTGGACCGTCGCGTTCGACCGCTGGCCCGACCTGGTGACCCGCGGGCTGGCTGCGCGCGGCATCCTCGGCGCCGCCGGGGCGGCCGAGTACGAGCGGCGGCCGCCCAAGGCGCGCAAGCAGTGGCTGCTCGGCCGGATCGCGGTCCAGGACGCCGTCCGCTTCCGGCTGTGGGACGACGGCCACACCGACGTGTACCCGATCGAGCTGTCGGTGCGCAACGACGCGAACGGGCGGCCCCGTGTCTACCCGCGCGCCGGGCACGGCTATCGGGAGTGCGATGTCTCGCTCGCCCACGTCGCAGAGGTCGCGGTCGCGATCGCCGGGCCGTGCGTTCCCGGCGGGCCACCCGACGCTCCCGGCGTGGGCATCGACATCGCCGAGATCACCGACTGCGCGGACAGCACCTTGGCCATCGCGCTGACCGACGCCGAACGACGGCTGCTGCTCGAATCGGCGGCGGCGACCGGCGAGGACCGGCGTGTGTGGTTCGCCCGCTTCTGGACCGCGAAGGAGGCCGCCGCCAAGGCGGAGGGCACCGGCCTGGCCGGTGATCCCAAGCGGTTCACCGTCGTGCAGGCCACGCCGGCGGCGCTGACCGTGGCGGTCGCCGGCCGTATCTACCTGGTCTCCCATCGAGAGATCTCCAACCCCGAGGACCTGCCGCCGCGACGGTACGTCGTCGGCTGGACCTGGGGACCGCAGCCCGTCAACCCAACCAGCCGCCCGGAGCCGGTCCATCCGACCGGCCGCCCGGAGCGGCCCGAACCACGAGAAGGGACATCCCGTGCCTGCTGACCAAACCGCAATCCTTGCCGAGGTCGCCGACATGCTGTACGCGATCCGTGACCACTCCGGCGTCGACGGCGAGATCACGATGTCGACAACGTTCCAGGACGACCTGGAGATGGAAAGCATCGACGTCGTCTCGCTCGCCGGCCGCCTGCAGGTCCGGTTCGGCAACACGGTGAACTTCGCCCAGTTCATCGCCGGCCTCGACCTGGAATCGGCCCGGCACCTGCGGGTCGGGCAACTCGTCGAGCACATCGCCGCCGCACTGGACAGTGCGGACGCCGAGCCCGGCAGGGTGGGCACGCCGGCATGAGCATGGTGCCGGCCAACGGCCTGTCCGTCCACGTGGAGCGGCTCGCCCCGTCCGAGGCGGCGTCCGGCGCGCACGGCGCCGCACCGACCGCGGTGCTGATCCACGGCCTGGCCATGGACACCCTGGCCAGCTGGTACATCACCCTGGCCCAACCGCTCGCGGCCGCCGGCCTCGACGTGGTCATGTACGACCTGCGCGGGCACGGACACACCGAACGCCCGGCGCAGGGCTACGCACTCGACGACTTCGTCGACGACCTGGAAGCGCTGCTGGCCGCGCTCGACATCACCGGCCCGGTCAGCCTGTTCGGCAACTCGTTCGGCGGCACGATCGCGTTCGGCTACGCGGCGCGCCACCCCGAGCGGGTCGCCGCCATCGTCGCGGTCGAGGCCGTCCCGCCCGTCACGGCGTGGCGCGAGCGGATGCCGTGGTGGCTCGCCAACGCCGCCGCGTACCTGCCCGACGACACGCTCGCCGGGATCGACGGGCGTGGCGGCGTCGGCCGGCGGGCCCGGGCCGCTCGCGAGGTGATCGCCACCACCAGCCTCACGAGCGATGTGCTGGCCAGCCGGATTCCGCCGGAGGAGCGCATCGCCGCGATCGAATGCCCGGTCCTGTGCGTGTACGCCGGCGGGGCAACCGTGGGTGCGCTCGCGCCCGACGTGCGCCGGCTGCTGCCGCAGGCACGGATCGTCACCGTACCGGGGGAGAAGCACACGGTCCTCGTCGACCGGCCGGACGCCGTCCGCGACATCGTCCTGCCCTGGCTGCTGCAGTCCGGCGGCCTGCACGCCCGCCGTCACCAACTGGCAAACATTGACCAATAGGAAGTCCCATGGATCCAGCAACCCACGACCATGCCATCATCATCAACACCGGCCGGTGCGGCTCGACCATGCTCTCCGAGCTGATCGCCGAGCAGTCCGACACCCTGTCGGTCCAGGAGTTCCTCATGTGGGTGGCGCCCGGGATCGCCACCGAGAAGGTGCTCACCGGTTCGGCGTACTGGTCGGCCCTGAGCGCGCCCAACGCCCAGCTCGCCACCCTGTTCCGGATCGGCCTCGTGCCGCCCGAGGTGCGCTACCCGGCGCACGGCCGCTGGGCCGGCAATCTCACCGAGCTGCCGCAGATCCTCGCGACCACGCTGCCGAAGATCTCGGCCGATCCCGACCGCCTGTTCGACATGCTCGCCGGGCTGGTGCCCGCGTTCCCGGAGCAGTCGCTGGCGCGGCACCACCGGATGTTCCTGGACCTGCTCACCTCGCTCGCCGGCCGGCGGCGCTGGGTCGAGCGCTCCGGCGGCTCCAGCAACATCGCGCCGGACCTGCTCAGGGACTTCCCCGACGCGAGGATCGTCTACCTGACGCGCGACTGGGCGGACACCGCCCGGTCGATGAGCCGGCACTCCTGCTTCCAGCTCATGCAGCTGCGCGTGGAGTCGGTCGGCCGGTACGGCCTCGACCCGTTCGAGGTCGCCCCCGGCCAGCGGGTGCCGGCGGAGGTGGAGCGCTACCTGCCCGACCGGCTGACCGCCGAGACGCTGCGCGAACGCGGCCAGGACGTCCGGCGCTACCAGGGCCTGTGCGCGTTCCTTGCCAGCCAGGCCGAGCAGGCCATCGCCGACGCGCGGCCGCGCCGTCTGCTGAGGATCGCCTACGAGGACATCGTCGACGACCCGCCGGCCCAGCTCGAGCGGCTGGGCCGGTTCCTCGGCTTCCCGGACTGGCAGCCGTGGGCGCACCGCGTGGTCGGATCGGTCAAGGCGCGCCTCGGGACGCCGGCGACGGCGGCGAGGGCATGATGGACTTCGCGGACAAGGTCGCGCTGGTCACCGGGGCCGGCTCGGGCATCGGTGAGGCATGCGCGGTGCTGCTGGCCGGTCGTGGCGCCAACGTCCTGGTCGCCGACGTGGACCTCGAGGCGGCGACGCGCGTCGCCGAGGCCATCGGCAAGCCCGCCGTGGCCCACGAGGCCGACGTGAGCGACCCCAAGGCGTGCGAGGCGATGGTGGCCGCCGCGGTGGACGCGTTCGGCCGGCTCGACGTCGCCGTGAACAACGCCGGCATCGCCGGGCCGCGGGCGCTCACGGGGGAGTACCCGCTGGACGGCTGGGACGACGTGATCGCGGTCAACCTCAACGGGGTGTTCTACTCGATGCGGGCCGAGATCCCCGCCATGCTCGGCAACGGTGGCGGGTCCATCGTCAACATGGCATCGGTCATGGGGTCGGTCGGCCTCCCACGGTCGGTGGCCTACGTGGCGGCCAAGCACGGCGTCGTCGGCATGACCAAGAGCGCCGCCCTGGACTACGCCAGGCAGGGCATCCGGGTCAACAGCGTCGGGCCGGGCTTCATCCAGGCGCCGATGCTGAGCCAGCAGGGCGCCGCCGGCGTGGCCTACCTGCACCCGACGTGCCGGCTGGGCCGTTGCGACGAGGTCGCCGAGCTGGTCGCGTTCCTCGCCTCCGACCGCGCGTCCAACACGACCGGCTCGTACTTCGTCACCGACGGCGGATACACCGCGCAGTGACGTCGATGCCGTACGACGACCTGGTGGTGCGCGACCCGCCGTCGCCGAACGCGGCGCTGGTGCGGCAGATGCTGCAGCACGCCGCCCTGCGGCGGCCCGACACGCTGGCGCAGCGGCGGATCGCCTACGTTCGGGCCGCCGAGGCGTTCGCGGCGGCGCCGGCCGATCTGGAGGCGGTACCGATCGGCGCGGCATCCGGGACCTGGGTTCGCCGTCCCGCCGCGGGCCGGCCCGTCCTGCTCTATCTGCACGGCGGCTTCTACTGCCTGGGCTCGACCAGGACCCACCTGCACCTGGCGGGGCTGCTGGCCGATCTCGCCGGGGCCGCCTGCCTGGTGCTGGACTACCGCCGCGGCCCCGAGGATCCCTACCCGGCCGCGGTCGACGACGGTCTCGCCGCGCTGGAGACGATCCGTGCCGCGGCGCCGGACAGCCCGCTCGTCATTGCCGGGGACTCGGCCGGTGCGGGCCTGGCGCTGTCGGTGGCGATGCGCGTGCGCGACTCCGGGTGCCGCGCGCCGGACCTGCTGGTGCTGCTGTCGCCGTGGACCGACCTGACCTGCTCCTCCCGCAGCCACCAGGAGCTGGCGGCGGCGGACCCGGTGCTGGCCACCGACGACCTGCGGGCGATGGCCGCCCGGTACGCCGGCGGCGCCGATCCGCGGCAGCCCGGGCTCTCGCCCCTGTTCGGCGACCTCGCCCGCCTGCCACCGGTGCTGGTCCAGGCCGGCGGCCAGGAGGTGCTGCTCGAAGATGCGATCATGCTCGTCGACGGCATCCGGGCGACCGGTGGGCGGGCCGTGCTGCACCACTGGCCGCACATGTTCCACGCCTGGCAGTGGTACCACCCGATCCTGCCGGAGGGCGTCCGCGCACTGCGCGATGCCGGTGCGGCCATCCGGGCGGTTACGGCAGGTGCAGGTACTGTGCCGGATCGAACCGCCGAGTGCGCCGCCAGTACTCCTGCGCCGGGAACGGCCAGTTCTGCGCCGAGCGGCCGGCACTGTTGACGAACCAGCCGCCGACCTTCGAGAAGCCCCAGGCGCGCTCGGCGTTGGCCGCGTCCACCTCGGCGTTGAAGGCATCGCAGACCTCGCGGCGCACCTCGACCGCCCGGTGCGTTGCGCCGAGCAGGTGCCGCACCGCGTCGACCAGGTAGGTGACGGCGCACTCGGACAGGTAGATGATGCTGCCGCCGTGTCCGGCGAGGTTCGTGTTCGGCCCGTAGAGGCAGAACAGGTTCGGGAAACCGGGCACGGTCAGGCCGAGATAGGCGCGGGCATCGCCGTTCCACGACCGGTGCAGGTCGATGCCACCGCGGCCGGTGACCGACATCGGCGCGAGGAACTCCGAGGCGGCGAAGCCGGTGCCGTAGACGATGACGTCGGCGGGGTGCTCGGCGCCGTCCGCGGTCCGGATGCCGTCCGGCGTGATCCGCTCGATCCGCTCGCCCACCAGCCGGACGTTGTCGCGCCTGAGCGTGGCGATCCAGGCGCCGTTGTCGCGCAGGATCCGCTTGGCGCCGACCGGGTAGGCGGGGATCACCAGCGGCTCGAGATCGGGGCGGCCGGCGAGCTGGCCCCGCATGTAGCCGGTCAGCGTCACCCGCAGCGCCTCGTTCATCGCGGAGACGGCCCGCTCGGTCGGCGGGTAGTCCCGGTCGACGACCCAGCCCTCCAGCACGCGGTGCAGCCCGGGCGCGAACAGCCAGAAGCGGTGCCAGGCGGTGTAGTACGGCAGGTGCTCGTACAGCCAGCGCAGCCCCTCGGCGATCGGCTGGTGGTAGTTCAGGGTGGGCCGCAGCCAGGGCGGCGTGCGCTGGAAGATGCGCACCTCGCCGGCCGTCTTGGCGATCTCCGGGACGAACTGGATGGCGCTGGCGCCGGTGCCGACGACCGCGACCCGCCGTCCGGCCAGCTCGACGCCGTGATCCCAGCGGGCGGAGTGGAACGCCGCGCCGGCGAACTCGTCGCGGCCCGGGATGTCGGGCAGGCGGGGCCGGTTGAGCTGCCCGGCGGCCGTCACGAGCACCGTGCTGGTGACCGTGCGTTCGCCGTCGGGCGTGGCCAGGGTGAGCCGCCAGCGGCCCGCCTGCTCGTCCCAGGCTGCCGCACGGACCTCGGTGTCGAACTGGATGTGCTCGTAAAGGCCGTGCTCCTTGGCGAACTCGGTGAAGTACTGCCGCAGCGTCTCGTGGGTGCTGAAGTGGTACGGCCAGTCGGCGCGCTGCGCGAAGGAGTAGCTGTACAGGTGGCTGGCCACGTCGACCCGGCAGCCGGGGTACGTGTTCTCGAACCAGGTGCCGCCGACGTCGCTGTTCTTCTCGTACACGGTGACGGGCACCCCGGACTGGGCCAGCCGGTGCGCGGCGAGCAGCCCGCTCATGCCGGCGCCGACGACGGCGACCTCGACCTCCCGCGCGCCGGGCAGGTCGTCGCGGTTCCAGCCGGGCGCTTTGGGATCCGCGCCGGGCGCCACGATCTCCTCGGCCAGCATCGGTACCAGATCCGCCGTGTCCATGCCCAGGGCCCAGCTGGTGATCCGGCGCAGTGTCGGCGCGTCCGGCGGCGGCACCGGGGCACCGTCGCGCAGCCGGGCGAGCACGCCGGCCGCGAGCGCGCGGGCCTCCTCCCGCTGCCGGGCGGTCAGCCCGCCCTGGGGCAGGAACAGCCAGCCGTCGCAGCGCAGGTCGTCCCGCAGGATCGAGGTGTCGCCGGTCAGGTGCGCCACCGTCATCAGCAGCGCGGGCACCTCGGCGTCGCGGAGGTGGCGGCGCAGTTGTGCGTCGTCGGCATGCATCGTCATCCCAGGTGTCTCCGGTCGGGTCGGCGCAGCCGGCGGCGGACCGTCCATCCGATGTGGACACCCGCTCGCGGCAAGGACCTCGCTGAGCACCGTCGTTCCGCCGTCCGCGCGCTGCACAGCGCCTGCGTCCCGGTGCGCGCCGAGCGTAACACCCTGGTCACGCCCTCCGCGGGCAAAGACCGGACCGGACCGGGCGGGGTCAGCGCGGCTGCGGCACCCGGGCGCGCAGCAGCGCCGCGACCTGCTCGCACCACTCGCGGTTCTCCTGCTCGAACCGGCGGCCGCGCAGGCAGGTCAGGTACGGCCCGATCCGGTCGCCCTGGCGAAGGAACGTCTCCTCGTCCAGCTCACCGCGTAGCCGCTGCAGCATCCGATCGAAGATCTCCACCTTCGCCGCTGCCGCGACCGCGCGCTCGTCGAGCTGGGCGATGATCGGCGCCGGGTCCAGTCGGTCGACGGCCTGGACCATCACCAGCAGGTCCTCGCGGATGGACGACGGCTTCGATGGCGTCGCGGCGAACGCGGCCAGCTCGGCGAGGCCGGCGTCGGTGATCGTGAACAGTCGCTTGTTGGGCCGATCCCGCTGGATGACCTGCCGGCCGGTGACGAGCCCCTCGCGCTCCAGCTTGGTCAGCTCGGCGTAGAGCTGCTGGGGCACCGCGTACCAAAAGTTCGACACCGACACGTCGAAGATCTTGGCTAGCTGATACCCGCTGTACTCGCCGTCGAGCAGCGCCGTCAGCACCGCGTGGCGCAACGCCATCGGCCGAACCTCCCGCTTCCCTCATGGCATAGTCAGTGATATGACTACTCCTATCGCTGACTATAGGAGGTGACGTGAAGACCGTCGAGCAGTTCCGGGCCGCCGTTGAGACCCGGGAGTTGGACGCGTTCGCCGGGCTGTTCAGTCCGGACGTGCGCTTCTTCAGCCCGGTGAAGTTCACGCCGTTCCAGGGGGCGCAGGCCGTCCACGCACTCCTCGGCGTGCTCCTGCGCACGTTCGAGGACTTTCGATATGTCGGGCAGTTGGCCGGCGAGGCCGAGATCGGCACGGCCGGCCGGTCGGCCGAGTCGCACATCCTCATCTTCCGCGCGACCGTGGGTGGCAAGCAGATCCACGGCCTGGACCTGCTCCAACTCGGCGACGACGGCCTGATCGAGGAGTTCACCGTCATGGTCCGCCCGCTGTCCGCGGTCAACGCGCTGAGCGAGGCGGTCCTCGCCGGCCTCGCTGCCGACGGCATCGCCCTGTGACGTGAAAGAACGCGCGATGAAGCTCGGGTACACCACCGGCTACTGGTCCTCCGGTCCACCCGCCGGCGTCACGGAGGCCATCGCGGAGGCCGACCGCCTCGGCTTCGACTCGGTCTGGGCCGCCGAGGCGTACGGGTCGGACTGCCTGACCCCGCTCGCCTGGTGGGGCGCCAGCACCGCCCGCGTACGACTGGGCACCAACATCATGCAGATGTCGGCCCGCACGCCGACCGCCGCCGCGATGGCGGCACTGACGCTCGACCACCTGTCCGGCGGCCGGTTCATCCTCGGGCTCGGCGCCTCCGGCCCGCAGGTCGTGGAGGGGTGGTACGGCCAGCCGTACCCGCGGCCGCTGGCCCGCACGCGGGAGTACATCGAAATTGTCCGCGCAGTCCTCGCCCGCACCGGCCCGGTGGAGTACGACGGCGCGTTCTACCGGCTGCCGCTCGACGGCGGCACGGGCCTGGGCAAACCGCTGAAGTCCACAGTGCACCCGCTGCGGACCGACATCCCGATCCTCCTCGCGGCCGAAGGGCCGAAAAACGTGGCGTTGGCCGCCGAGATCGCCGACGGCTGGTTGCCGTTGTTCTTCTCTCCCAAGGCCGACGGCTTCTACCGCGCCGCACTGGCGGAGGGCTTCGCCCGGCCGGGCGCCCGCCGCGGCCCGGACGCGTTCGAGGTCGCCGCGACCGTGCCGATCGTCGTCGACGACGATGTGGAGCGAGCGGCCGACGGGATCCGGCCATTCGTGGCGCTGTACGTCGGCGGCATGGGGGCCAAGTCGGTCAACTTCCACCGCGACGTCATCGCCCGCCTCGGCTACGAGCGGGAGTGCGACCTCATTGCCGAGGCGTACCTGGCGGGCAACAAGCGGGAGGCCATCGCCGCCGTGCCGACGGCGATGGTGGAGGACATCGCGCTGATCGGGCCGGCCGCAAAGATCAAGGATGAGCTGCAGCGGTGGCGCGACAGTGTCGTCACCACCCTCGTCGTCACGGGCGGCCCGCGACAGCTGCGCCAGATCGCCGAGCTGGTCGGCTGACGTTACGCGTCGAGCCTGCGAGAATCGGGGCTGCGGCGCCGTGCGGCAGTGCATGCCGTCCAGGAGCGAAAGGGCGGGTCGGGGCGTCTGACGACGGTCAGCCCGCCGCGGCGGCGGACTGCAGGACGAGGTCGCGGGCGTCGTTGAGGCCGACGGCGAGCGCGCCGAGCAGGACCGCGTCGGTGCCGAGCGTGGAGACCTCGATGCGCGGCGGGCGCAGGGCGACCAGGTCGCGCAGGCGCTCGGCAACGGGGGCGGTGAGCAGGTCGCCGGGCTGGCTGCCGACGCCGCCGCCGAGGACCACCAGCTCGGGGTCGAGGACCGCGGTGATGCCGGCCAGGGCGTGGCTGAGGTGGTCGACCTCGCGGGCCACGGCGCGGCGGGCGAGCGCGTCGCCGGCGCGTGCGGCGTCGAAGACGTCCTTGGCGGTGTTCACGCCGGTGAGACCTAATCGGCGGGCCATGGCCACGACGCCGTCGGCGGAGGCGACCGACTCGAACAGGCCGCGGCGGCGGGCGGCGGGCTCGCCGGCGAGGGGGTCGTCCTCGCCGACCGGCAGGTAGCCGATCTCGCCGGCCGCGCCGCGGAAGCCGCGGTACAGCTTGCCGTCGATGATGATGCCCATGCCCGTGCCGGTGCCGACCGACACGTACACGAAGTGCCGCACGCCCCGGCCCAGGCCGTAGGTGGCCTCGCCGACGGCGGCGAGGTCGATGTCGTTCTCCACCACGTAGGTGCGGCCCGCGATGCCGGCCAGGCGCTCGACGCTGCCCCGCCGGTTCCAGCCGGGCAGGTTCGGCGCCAGGTGCAGGGTGCCGGTCGCCTTGTCGTGGATTCCCGGGGTACCGAAGACGGCAAGGGTGATGTCGTCGCGGCGGATGCCGGCCGACTCCGCCAGCTCCTCCGCCAGGCCGGTCAGCTGCGCGACGAGGTCGCGGGCCCGCAGGCTGCGCGACGGCTCGTCCTTGCGCGCGGCGATCCGCCCGACGAGGTCGGCCAGCGCCACACGCACGTAGGAGCGCCCGACGTCGACCGCGAACACCCAGCCGGCCTCGGGGCGCACCTCGTAGAGCACCGCCGAGCGACCCGCAGCGCCGGCGCGCAGGCCGACCTGGCGCAGCAGGCCGGCGCGCTCGAGGTTGGCCAGGGCGCCGGCCACGGTCGGCTTGGACAGGCCCGTGTGCTGGGCGAGCTCGGGGCGCGACACGGCGCCGCGGCGGAACGTCTCCGCGAACACGGCGCGCTCGTTCATCACCCGCAGCATGCTGGTCGTGCTCGCGATGGCGGTGGTCTGCACGAGATACAGCCTGCCACACGCCTTCAGAAAGGTCCTTTATCAATTTCGTAAAGGTCCTTGCCAAGGAGGCGAGCGAAGGCCGACGATCCCTGCCATGAGAGCTAGATGGTTCGTCGCAGTGCTGACCGCCGCGGCGGTCCTGGCCGGCGGGTGTGGCAACAACGCCGGCGACAAGCCGGCCGGGTCGGACGCGCCGACGATCGCGCTGTTCCTGCCGGAGTCCAAGACGACCCGCTACGAGGCGTTCGACCGGCCGCTGTTCGAGGCCAAGGTCAAGGCCCTCTGTGCGGCCTGCAAGGTGTTGTACGCCAACGCCGACCAGGACGCCGCCAAGCAACAGCAGCAGGTCGAGGCCGCGCTCGCACAGGGCGCGGACGTGCTGGTGCTCGACGCTGTCGACGCCGGCGCGGTCGCGTCGCTGGTCAACCAGGCCAAGCAGAAGAAGGTGCCGGTCGTCGCCTACGACCGGCTCATCTCCGGCATCACCTACGAGTACTACGTCTCCTTCGACAACGTCCGCGTCGGCGAGATGCAGGGCCAGGCGCTGCTCGACGCGCTGAACAAGACCGGCAAGGCCGGCTCCGGGCAGATCGTCATGATCAACGGCTCGCCGACCGATCCCAGCTCCGCCGACTACAAGAAGGGCGCGCACAAGATCCTCGACGGCAAGGTGCAGATCGGCCGCGAGTACGACACGCCCGACTGGAGCCCCGACAAGGCCCAGCAGGAGATGGAGCAGGCCATCACGGCGCTCGGCCGCGACAATGTCGTCGGGGTGCTGTCGGCCAACGACGGCATGGCCGGCGGCGCGATCGCGGCGATGAAGCGCGCCGGGTACACCACCCTGCCGCCCATCACCGGGCAGGACGCCGAGCTCGCCGCGGTGCAGCGGATCCTCACCGGCGAGCAGTACATGACGATCTACCTCGACATCCGTCAGGAGGCCGAGAAGTCCGCCGAGCTGGCGGTGGCGCTCGGGCGCGGCGAGAAGCCGGCGGCGCCGACCAAGGTGAACAACGGCACCGGCGACATCCCGACGTTCCTGCTGGACCCGACGGCCGTCACCGCCGACAAGATCAAGGACACCATCATCAAGGACGGCTTCTACAAGGCGTCGGAGGTCTGCACCGGCGCGGTCGCCGCGGCCTGCGCCAAGGTGGGTATCCAGTAGTGCTTGCCGCCACCGATGTCAGCAAGCGCTACGGCGCGGTCCAGGCTCTCGACTCCGTGAGCCTGGACCTGCCGGCCGGGCAGGTCGTCGCGCTCGTCGGCGACAACGGCGCCGGCAAGTCGACGCTCGTCAAGGTCCTGTCCGGGGTGGTGACCCCGGACGGGGGCTCGATCGGCCTCGACGGCGACCCCGTGCGCATCGCCAACCCGCACGACGCCCAGCGCCTCGGCGTGTCGACCGTCCACCAGGACCTCGCCCTGTGCGAGAACCTCGACGTCGTCGGCAACCTGTTCCTCGGCGCCGAGCGGCACCGCTTCAGCCTGCTGCGCCACATCCGCATGGAACGCGCGGCCCGCGACCTGCTGGCCTCGCTCGACGTGCGCATCCGCGACATCCGGGTGCCGGTCGCCATGCTCTCCGGCGGCCAGCGCCAGTCCGTGGCGATCGCCCGGGCGCTCATCGGCGAGCCGCGCGTGGTGATCCTCGACGAGCCCACCGCCGCGCTCGGCGTCGAGCAGACCGCACAGGTGCTCGCCCTCATCCGCCGGCTGCGCGAGCGCGGCCTGGCTGTCCTCGTCATCTCGCACAACCTCGCCGACGTCCGCGCGGTCAGCGACCGCATCGTGGTCCTGCGGCTCGGCCGCAACGCCGGCGACTTCGACACCGCCTCGACCACGCCCGAGGCCATCGTCTCCGCCATCACCGGCGGCACCGCGCGGGAGGCCGCATGAGCACCATCGTGAAGCGGCCGAGCGCGGACCGCCGCATGAAAACCATCCTGGAGCGACCGCGCGGCGACCTGGGCGCCTGGCCCGTCGCCGGCGGGCTGGCCGTCATCGCCATCGTGTTCGGCACGCTCAACGAGCACTTCCTGTCCGCCGAGAACCTCACCAACCTCGCTCTGCAGATGGCCGCCACCGGCACCATCTCGCTGGGCGTCATCATGGTGATCCTGCTGGGCGAGATCGACCTGTCGGCGGGCTCCGTCAGCGGCCTGTGCGCGGTCGTCATGACGATCCTGTCGGTGCGCCACGGCTGGAACCCGGTCGCCGCGATCGGCCTCGCGCTCGGCGTGGCCGCCCTGATCGGGCTGGTGCACGGGTGGATGTTCACGCGCCTTCGGATGCCGAGCTTCGTCGTCACCCTCGCCGGGCTGATCGGGTGGCAGGGGCTCATGTTGTACCTCCTGGGCCGCGGCGGCACCATCAACCTGCCCTTCGACGGGTTCATCGCCTCGCTCAGCGACACCTGGCTGCCCCCGTGGGCGGGGTGGCTGCTCGCCGCCCTCATCGTCGGCGGATGGACGGCCGGCTCGCTCGTGCAGCGCCGCCTGCGCCGCCGCGAGGACCTGCCCGTCGGCTCCCCGGTCTGGCTGGCGCTGCGCCTGGGCGGGCTCGCCGTCGCGCTCGCCGCGGCGGTGCTGGTGCTGTCGGCCGACCGCGGGGTACCGCTGCTGCTGGTCATCTTCGGCACGCTCGTCGTCGCCCTCGACCTGATGCTGCGCCACACCGTCTTCGGCCGGCACATGTACGCCGTCGGCGGCAACGCCGAGGCCGCCCGCCGCGCCGGCATCGGCATCGTGCGCATCCGGGTCATCGCGTTCATGGCCTCGGCGGCGCTCGCCGCGTTCGGCGGCATCCTCGCCGCCAGCCGCCTCGCCGCCGTCAACCAGAGCTCCGGCGGCAGCGACACGCTGCTCATGGCGATCGCCGCCGCGGTTATCGGCGGCACGTCGCTCTTCGGCGGCCGCGGCCGCGCCTACGCGGCGCTGCTGGGCATCCTCGTCATCCAGTCGATCACCAACGGCATGCTGCTGCTCAGCGTCGACTCCTCGGTGCGCTACATGGTGACCGCCGCGGTCCTCGCCGTCGCCGTGGCGATCGACTCGCTCGCCCGGCCGGGCCGGCCCCGGTGACGCGGCAGGTCCTGGCGATCGACTTCGGCGGTACCAAGGTCGCGCTCGGCACGGCGGCCGCCGGCGCGACCGGCGACCGGCCGCACGCCACGGTGCGCCTGGACACCCGCGGCGCCGAGGGCGCGGACCAGGTCGTCGAGCGCACCCTGGCCGCGGCCCGGGAGCTCGTCGCCGAGCCCGTCGCGGTCGGCGTGTCGACGTTCGGCGTCGTGCGCGACGGCGTGGTCCGCCTGGCCCCGAACGTGCCCGGCTGGGACGGGCTGCCGCTGCCGCGGCTGCTCGCCGGCGCGTTCGGCGACACGCCGCTGTCACTCGACAACGACGTCAACGCGGGCGCCGCCGCCGAGTTGCGCTGGGGTGCGCTGCGCGGTGCGGACACGGCGCTGTACGTCAACGTCGGCACCGGCCTGTCCGCCGCGCTCGTGGTGGGCGGGCAGGTGCTGCCCGGCGCGAACGGCGCCGCCGGCGAGATCGCCTACCTGCGCGACACCGCCGGCGCGCCCGCCTTCGCCGAGCACCGCGCACCGCTGGAGGAGGCGGTCTCCGGCAGCGCGCTGGCCCGCCGCGGCTCGGCCCTGCTCGGCCGGCCGGTCACCGCCGAGGAGCTCTTCGGCCTGTACCCCGACCCGGCCGTCGCCGTCCTGCTGGACGAGGCCCTGGAGGTCCTCGCGCGCACCGTGGCCAACCTCAGCGTCGTGCTCGACCCGCAGTGCGTCGTGCTCGGCGGCGGCCTCATGGGCGCCGCCGAGCACATCATGCCGCGGGTGGCGGAGGCGCTGCAGCGGGCTGTGCCGTTCCCGCCCCGCCTGGCCGCCGCCCGCTTCGTCGACGACGCGCCGTTGCTCGGCGCCCTCTCGGCGGCGCTGTCCCTGGCGGAGCCGGAACGCACCGTCCGGACGCCGCCCTAGAGCATCCTTCGGGTGGATCTAGCGCGTTGCGCGGCGGCGGTATCGTTCGGGCGCAGGCCGTCGCCGTCGCGAGGGGGACTGGTGCGCGTGTTGCTCGAGTGTTGCTCGCCCGCGCCGGCGGCACGGTGACCGCGCCCGCCGAGGCCGCCCTCGTCGGGCGGGCCGTCGCCGCGGTCGGCCGCCTCGGCCACCGCGACCCCGCGGTCATCGTCCTGCACGCTCAGGTCTCGCGCGCCCAGCCGGACCCGTCGGCCGGGCGGCCGCGCCACGACGAGCGCGAGCCCGGCTGGTGGCAGCGGCAGCTGGAGGCGTGGCGACGCCGCGATCCGGCCGCCGTGGAGGCCCTGCGCGAGTTCCTGGAGCGAGCGGAGGCCCGGGAACGGCAGGGCAACGCCCTCAGGGCTCGGGTCGAGCCATCGCCACCGCCGGCCCCGGTTCCCCGGCAAAGTGCACCGGCGCCCGCGACCGGGCCGATCATCAACCAGCGCGCGCACGGCGACCACATCAACATGACCGGGACCGGGGACGTCTTCTCCTACTACATCCGGGAGTTCAACGTCACCTCCTCCGGCGAGCTGTGGAACGGCTCGTCGCTCGCCCCCATCGGCGCCCTGCCCGAGGTGCGCGGCCGCGACGAGCTGCTGCGGGAGCTGCTCGTCGAGGTGCGCGCGCCGAGCGGGCACCCGTGGGTGCTGCACGGCCTCGGCGGCGCCGGCAAGAGCACGGTGGCGATGGAGCTGGCCCGGCAGGCGCAGGCCGAGGGCATCGACGTGTACTGGGTCGAGGCCCTCGACATCGACCGTGGCATGGCCGACGTCGCCCGCCGCCTCGGCGTCGACCCGACCGCACTGCTGCTGGGCCGGGCCACCGGCCTCAGCCTGCCCGAGGCGATCTGGGGCCGGCTCGCCGCGGCCGAGCGGCCGTGGCTGCTCGTGTTCGACAACGCCGACGACCCCAACGACCCCAAGGGCCTCGGCTCGCCCGCGTCGGGCACCGGCTGGTTCCGCGCCAGCGAGCGCGGCATGGTCCTCGCCACCACCCGGCGCGCCGACCCGGCGGCCTGGGGCCCGGCCAGCGTGCTGCGGCCGGTGCCGATCCTGCCGGCGCAGGACGGCGGGCGGATCCTGCTCGACCACGCGCCCGAGGGCGGCTCCGAGGAGCAGGCGCGCGCCCTCGCCGACCGCCTCGGCGGGCTACCCCTTGCCCTGCTGCTCGCCGGGCGGTACCTCAACGACCCGCGCCGGCGCTTCCGCGACTTCGACGCCTACCGCGAGGCCCTCGACACCCAGCTCAGCGACCTTATCGACCACGCCGCCGACCTCGGCCGGCCAGAGGACGAGCGTATCGCCCGGCGGCGGGTCACCGAGACGTGGTACCTGTCGACCCGGCTGCTGGAGCACTCCGGCTTCCCCGAGGCCCGCCGGGTCCTGGAGGTGCTCGCCGCCTTCGGCGCGCCGCACCCGATCCCGCAGGCGCTGGTCGACCTGACCCGCTTCGACCGGGTGCTCGATCCGCCAGGCCAGCCCCTGACGCAGGCCCGCATCGACCGGCTCATAGGCGAGCTGAGCCTGAGCGGCCTGGTGACCCCGATCGAGCGCGTCCCGGCCGAGCTGCCCGAGGACGGCCAGGCGGGCCAGGCGCCGCCGGCGATCGCGGTGCACATGCTGGTGGCGCAGGTGATCGCGGAGCAGACCCCGCCCGGGCGGGCCGAGCCGGCCTGGGGCGTGGCCGTCGACGCCGTCGACGACTACACCAACGGCGACCCCGAGGACCCGGCCGAGTGGCCGCAGTGGCGGCCCGTGCCGCCCATCCACGACGCGCTGCTCGCGCGGTGGAACGCCGGCGGGTACGCGGTCGACGAGCGGCTGAGCACCCTCATGGGCGTCGGCGCCGCCACGGCCCGGTTCCTCGGCGAGTCCGGCAACGGCCAGGCGGCGATCGCGCTGCTCGGCCGGGCCGACGAGCTGCTCGAGGAGCGCGGCGAGCAGACCGACGACCTGCAGGCCGGGCTGCGGATCGCGTGGGCGCTCATCGTGCTCGACGGCGGCGCCACCGCGGACGAGGTGCGCGCCTGCCGCGAGCTGCTCGACGGCGTGACCGAGGTGCTCGGCGACACGGACCTCACCCTGCAGCTGCGGGTCAAGGTCGCCCAGGCGTCCGCGCTCAACGGCATGGACGCCGAGGCCGAGGCCGACTGGCGGACGCTGGTGCGCCTGGCCGAGATGTCCCCGTCGGCCGAGGCCGAGGTCGGGCTCACCGCCCGGCTCGGGCTCGCCACGGCGCTGACCGTCGGCGACGACCCGCAGCGCGGCATCGACGCCCTTGAAGCACTGCTCACGGAGCAGATCGACCGCAAGGGCGCGGATTCCGGCGCCGTGCGGGCGGTGCGGTACACCCTCGGCCTGCTCCTGTGCGACACCGGCCAGGGCGAACGGGGCCTGGAGCTGCTGCACGCCGTCCTCGACGACGAGCGGCGGCTGCTCGGCCCCGACCACCCGGACGCGCTGACGACCGAGGTCGCCATCGAGACCGCCAGCGCCCGGCTGCACGGCGCCGACGCCGACCGGCTGCGCCCGCTGCTCAACCGCATCGAACGCACCCTCGGCAGCGAGCACCAGCACACCAACCTGGTCCGGCTGCAGCTCGTCGGCGCCCTCAACGAACGCGGCGACATGGCCGCCGCCGCGGCAGAGCTGCCGGCGCTGCAGCGCTCGCTCAGCGGCGTGCTGCCCGGCAACCCCCTCGGGGTGCTCGGCGCCATGGCGTCGCTGAGCTCGCCCGACGGGCCCTTCACCGAGCACGCCGAGCGCCTCGGCGCCGCGATCGACCGGGCCGGCTGGGAGGCCAACCCCGACCACCCGATGCGCGCCATGCTCGACATCGTGATGGCCGGGTTCGGCGCCGTCGAGGAGGCCGAGGCCGTCGAGCGGCGCCTGCGCGAGCTGCTGGAGAAGGAGCGTCGCCTCGTCGGGCCGCGCGCGCCGCTGGTGATGCAGGCGTGGTCGGCCCTCATCTCGCTGCTGTCCGCCCGCCGCGACCCGTCCGCCCGCGACGAGTGCCGGCGCTTCCTCGACACGTTCGGCGCCGACCACGGCCTCGAGCACCCGGTGCTGCGCGCGATCCGGTACCAGTACGCCCTCGTTCTGGCCCAGAACGGGCGCGCGGCGCAGGCGGTCGGGCACGCCCTGGCGGTGTTCGCGTGGGAGGCCGAGCACCTCGGCCCGGCCGCCAACGACACGCTCGTCACCCGCCGCGCGCTCGTGCAGCAGTTCGTCGACGCCCGCGACTACCCGGCGGCGCTGGGGCACAACCGCCAGCTCATCGCCGCGCTGCGCGACAGCGGCCGGGACGACCCCGCCGACGTGCTCAAACTGCGCGCGCACGCCACGGAGCTGCGCCGCTTCACCGGCGAGCGCGACGCCACCGGCACCGGCGCCGACCTGCGGGCCCTGGCCGGCGAGGCGGCCGCCGCGCTCGGCGCCGGGCACGAGGTCACGCTCGACATCCGCTCCCAGGCCGCGCACCTGCGCGAGATCGCCGGCGAGCCGGGCGCCGAGGCCGAGCTGCACGGGGTCCTGCTCGACCAGGTCGCAGCCCTCGGCCCGGAGTCGGCGGAGGCGGACACGACCCGGCTGCGGCTGGCCCGGATGCGGCTGCGCGCCGGCGACCACGACGGCGCCGCGCAGGTCGCCGGCGAGCTGTTCGCCGGCCTCGCCGCCCGGCACGGCGTCGACTCGGCCGAGGCCGCCGACAGCGGCACGATCCGCATGCTGGCCCTGCACGGCGCCGCGCGGCTCGGCGAGCTGACCCGGGCCTACCGCGACGGCGACGGCGAGCTGACCGCCGCCGGGATCCGGGCCCTGAGCACCCACGTGACCTGGCTGTACCGCCTCGACCGGCTCACCGCTGCCCGCGCCGCCGGCGAGGTCGCCGAGGCCGAGGCGGCCGCCGCCGTCGCCACGGCCGGTCCCGGCGGGCCGCCGGACCTGCCGGGCGTGCTGGGCGCGCTGCGCTGGCAGCTGGCGATTGTGCTGCAGCGCCTCGGCGACCTCGTGGGCGCCGAGCGCTTCTGCCGCGGCTTCCTGACCGCCGGGAACGGCGCCGCGCCGGCGTGGGCCCGCCACGCCCTCGGCGCGGTGCTCGTGGACCAGGGCCGCGGCGACGAGGCCCGCGCCGCGCTGGAGGCGCTCGAGCGCGACCTCATGGCCTCGGCCGACCCGGCCGACGCCGGCATGCTGCCCGCGACCCGCGACCTCATGGCCCACGCCGCACAGGCCGCCGGCAACTTCGCCGGTGCCCGCGCGGCGTACTCGGCCATGCTCGCGGCGAGCCTGGAGCGGCCCGGCGCGGGCGACGAGGACGCGACGCCCGGCGACTACGGCCCGGCCGGCCTGCGCTTCCGGCTGGGGCAGGTGCACCGCACCGCCTTCGACCTCGACCCGGCCCGCCGCGAGCTCGAGACGGTCCTCGCCGAGCAGCTGCGCCAGTTCGGGCCCCGCCACCCGGCGAGCCTCGGCACCCGGGCCGCCCTGGCCGAGCTGCTGCTGGCCGAGCTGCGCGACCCCGAGGCGGCCGCGGAGCTCGCCGGCATCCTCGCCGACTGGAGCATCAACGGCACCGTCTTCGGCTTCGGGCTGTGGCACGCGCTGGTCCTGCGGGCCGCCGCCGAGGCCCGGGCCGGCGACCTCGACGCCGCCCGGCGCACGCTCGACGAGGTGCGCGCGGCGGCGCTGCCGGAGATCGGCGACATGCACCCGCTGATGCTGCAGCTGGATCGGCAGCGGGCCTACGTGACCGCCATGGCCGGCTCGCCCCGCGATGCCGAGGCGTTGCTGCTGGAGGTCGTCGGGCGGGCCCGCGCGACGGGCGGCGGTTCGAGCGCAGGCGCCGTCGAGACCGCCATGCACCTGGCCGCGGTGCGCCTGGACGGCGGCGATGCCGCGCCGGCCCGGCGCGAGGCCGAGGAGGCCCGCGAGTGGCTGCGCATCCGGTTCGGCGCCGGGCACCCGCTCACGCTCTTCGCCGCGGTCACCGCCGCCGCGGCGGCCCGCCGGCTCGGCGACCTCGACGCCGCCGAGCGGGAGCTGCGCGACGTCCTCATGCACCTGTCGGGCGGCCGTCCGACCCGCACGGACCTCGGCGCGGCCGCCCGGCTGAACCTCGCCCTGGTGCGCCGCGCCCGCGGCGTCCCCGGCGCGCAGGCCGAGGTCGACGCCGCGCTGGCCGAGAAGCGGGCGCGCTGGGGCACCGATCACCCGGAGACGCGGCTCGCCGAGCGTCAGGCCGCCTTGAACCCGGACGAGTCACGTGTTGCCGAAGCGAATGAACCGAACGGAGCGAGCATGTTCGAAGGGGTCGACATCGCCGGGGTGGCCACCTCCGCCGCCACCTCCGCGATCACGGCGATGGCGCTGGACACCTGGGGCTGGGCCAAGCAGCAGCTGGCCCGGCTGCTCGGCGGCGGCGACCCCGAGGCGGAGCGCCGCACCGAGGACGCCCTCGAGCGGTCCCGCGCCCGGATCCTCGACGCCGCGCCGGGCCGGGAGCTCGACCTCGAAAGCGGCAAGCTCGCCGGCAACTTCGAGGCGCGCCTGGAGGACCGGCCGGCGCTCGTGGCGGCGCTGCGCGAGCTCGTCGCCGACCTCGACCGGCGCAACGCCGCCGGGACGGCGGTCACCGTCGTCAACCAGCACGTCGTGAACTCCGGTGACGGCGTCCTGAACAACACCGGCACCGGGAACATCACCTCGACCGTGACCAACTGGGCCGATCGGCCGCCGCGGGGGTAGCCGGGCCGGGAACGGCGGCGGCGCGCGGCGACTCGTCGACGGCGCCGTCGGGCCGGCCCTGCGGGAAGTGGCGCACGCCGACGCCGACCCGGATCAGGCGGTGCTCGGTCGGCGTGTTGGGCACGGCCCCCGTCGTGCCGCTGCGCTCCGGGTCCGGCAGGTCGCCGCCGGCCCGGCGGTTCACCGTGACGTGCAGCGCGCCCCCGGGCGCCGGGCGGACCACCAGGGTGCCCGGGACGCCGACGAGGTCCGCCAGCCGGCGGCGGCGCCGCCAGCCCCACAGCCGCGTGTACCGCCCGGCACCCTCCTCGCCGACGAGCTTCACGTACAGGACGCCGCGCATCGGGGGGTACCGCCGCAGCAGCAGCCAGGCGATGACCGCGAGCGCGACGAGGACGGGCAGCACCACCATCGCCCAGCGCAGCGGGTCGGCGGCCTGCGCGTAGCGGCCGTGCACCGCCGCCGGGGTGCTCCGGATCGCGCCGAGGGCGAAGTCGGCGTACCCCAGGCGCTGGCGCACCACCTCCGTCCACGGCGACGACACGGTGCCGGTGACGCGCAGCTCGCCGGGGACGTCCACGGTGCCGGCGGTGAAGCCGCGGGTGTGCCGCTGCGGCCAGGCCAGCCGGCCCGTGACGGTGACGGGCTGTCCGGGGCGCAGGTGCGTCTCGGCGGGCAGGCCGGTGACGGTGGCCGGCAGGCCGGAGACCTCGACGGCGAGGTTCGTGACGGCGACGTCGGTGACGTGCCGGGCGGTGCTGCGCAGCGTCACGGTGACCGGCACCTCGCCCGCGGCGGCGAGGTCGAGCGGCGCGTCGCCGGCGGTGGCGGTCGCCTCGACGACGGCGCCGGCGTCCTCGCGCAGCAGCGCGGTCGCCTTCGCCGCGCGGGTCGAGCTCTTGGCCTGGTCGAGCACCGCGGACAGGGCGTTCGTGCCGGGGGACTGCATCTCGACCCGCTCGGGCGGGAACACCGCGTGCAGCACCTTCTCCACGCCGACGGCGGGCTTGCCCTGGTCCGCCTGCGCGGTGCCGCAGCGGGTGTGGTTCTGCCGTCCGGCGTGCAGGTCAAGGCCGTAGCCGGTGACCGTCATCGACTTCTCCAGGGCCGAGACGCGATCGCGCAGGGCGGCCCAGCCGGGTTGGTCGAGGTCGCAGTACCGCTTGTCGTCGGGCGCGTCGAGGTCGCCGTCGGAGAGCAGCACGATGCCGCCGACCTTCAGGTCGTCGGCGTGCTCGAGCTGCTCGACGGCCTTCTCCAGGGCCACGCCGAAGTCGGTGTTGTCGCCGTCGGCGGCCGGCAGCGAGATGCTCTGCGGCGGCTTGCCGAGCGGCACGAGGACGCTGGCGCTCGTGTCGAAGGTGACGACGGCGATGCGGTCCTGCGGGGCGAGGGCGCGCACGAAGCGGGGCAGGGCCGAGCGCACCTGCGCGTAGGCGTCGCCGGACTCCATGGAGCTGGAGGTGTCCACGACGACGACATAGGCGGCGCCGACGGACGAGTCGACGCCCAGCGCACGGTACATCTCGTCGACGGTCGGCGCCGGGTCGGCGAACGCCGCCGTCCCGGGCAGCGCGGCCGCCGCCGCGGCGAGGCAGGCGGCGCCGAGGCCGCGCACCAGCTTGCGTAACGGGATCATGCCGCCCCCTCGCCGAGCCGCCGTACCTGGTGGTCGCCTTCGCGTTGCGCGTCGAGCGCGTCGAGCATGGTCTTCAGCGCCGCATCGACGCGGCCGAGCTTCTCCGCGACGTCGTCGAGCAGCTCCTCGGCGATGCGCCGCGCGTCCTCCAGGCCCGGTTCGGCCTCACCGGACGGCGCGGTGTCGAGCGCGCCGAGCAGGTCGCGGTCGGCCTTGGCGTAGGCGCGCAGCGCGGCCGCTCGGTCGGCGACGGCCTGGCGCAGCGCCGCGCGGCGCTCGTCGGCCTCGCGGATCGCGTGCTCGACCCGGTTGTGCTCCTCCTGCTCGCGCTCCACGGCGGCGATCGCGGCCTTCCACTCGCCCATGGCGAGGGCCGTGCCGTCGGCGACGGAGCGCGCCTGCGCCAGCAGCAACCGGGCCCGCTCGCCCAGCAGCCGGGCCGGTTCGGGCTCGAACTCGGCGATCGCGTGCGCGGCCGCGGCGAGGAGCGTCTCCTCGTCGACGACGCCCTGCCGGTAGCCGCCGACCCGCTGCTCCAGCGCCGCCCGCTGCGCCTTGAGCTGCGGCAGGTGCTCGGCGAGGCGCTCGAGGCGCTGGAACTCCGCCAGCCGGCCCCGCTCGCGTTCCTCCTCGGCCTGCAGCTCGAGCAGCGCCGAGTGCCGGGCCTGGAACTGCACGTAGGCGTCGCGCAGCCCGGCGATGCTGCCCTCGGCGTCGGCGATCTGCGCGGCGACCAGCATGGTGCGCTGGGTGAGCGCGGCGCCGCCGCCGGCCCGGTGCAGGACCGGCTCCAGCGCCGTCACGAACGGCCGCCCGTCGGCCTGGAGCCGGTCGCTGAGCAGCGCGACGAGGTGCAGGGCCTCGTCACGGGAGGCATTGGCGTTGTCCGCGAGGAGCCGGGCCGCGCCGGACAGGGCCGCCCCGAGCGCATTGAGCTGCGGCGGCACGTCCTCGGCGCCCGGCGGCGCGGTGCTCGTCGTCATGGGCTGCCCTCCTCGGCAACGGGGTCGGTGAGCAGGTAGGCCCGGACGGTGCCGGCGGCCTCGTCGCGCATCGTGACGACGCCGCGCCCGCTGGGGTCGACGTGGGCGCCGATCCGGTACGTGCCGGCCGGCGGCTGCCCGGCGGGGACGGTGGCGACCGCCCGCCCGGCGCCCTCGCCCAGGTCCCGCACGAGCAGGGGCAGCGGCCCGCCGTCGTCGCCGAACACGGTGACGATCGCGGTGCCGGCCGTGTCGCGCGCGGCCTCGGCCGTCCACGGCCGCCCGGCCGGCAGCAGCTCGACCACCTCGTCGGCGAGCAGCCCGCCGGCGACGCGGTGCGCGTGGACGGCGACGGCATGCGGATAGCGGGGGACCGGGTCGACGACGCCGGCCGCGGCGAGCGCCGCACCGGTCGCCGCGAGCGCCCACCGGCCGGCGCCGTCGACCCGCACCACCGGCTCGACGGCGGCGCGCACGGCGGCCACGAACTGCGGCACCCCGGCGAACCCGCCGAGCACGACGGCCCGGTCGCCGGGCGCGAGCGGCACGTGGTCCGGCTGGCGCGCGGCGAGCTCGGCCAGGGCGGCGCCGATGCGCCCGGCCGTCGGCTCGGCCCAGGCCAGCATGGCGCCGGCGGCCAGCGGCCCGTCGGCGAGCTCGGCGACCGGGGTGTCCGACCACAGCTCCGGGTCGGCGGCGGCGCGCGTCAGCACGTCCTGCAGCACGCGGTCGCTCGGCGCCGTCCGCTCGAACGCCGCGGCCGCGCCCTCGCCCGCCCCGGCCGTCCCGAGCAGGTCGGCCAGCATCCCCGGCCCCGCCGGCTCGACGAGGGCCTCGTCGACGACGAGGATCCGTCCGCCGTCGCGGGAGCACAGGGTGAAGGCGAAGCGGCCGGCGCCGAGGTCGCAGACGAGCACCCGGCGCGCGTCGGTGGCGTCCGGGTCGGTGTGCAGCAGCGCAGCGGTCACGGCGGCCGCCGGGTGCAGCGGCGCGTCGTAGGCCGGTGCGCCGCCGGGCAGCAGCCCGCGCGCCAGCGCACCGCCGTCCGGCGCGGACGGCGCGAGCAGGGCGGGGCGCCGGCCGGCCGGGCCGGCGGCGTGGGGGAGCAGGGCCAGGAAGTCCCGGGCGACGACGGCGGCGGTGCGCCCGTCCCACTCCGCCCGCCGCACGTCGGCCCGCCCGGCCGCCAGGTGCTCCACGAACCCGGCGCAGCGCAGCCGGCCAGGGCCGGGCGGGGCGGGAGCGGCCGCGATGCCGGGCGCGGCGCGGCGGGCCGCCTCGGGCGCGGGCAGCGCGGGCCGCCCGGCCGGGTCGTAGTCGACGGCGGTGGGGACCACGGCGGCCTGGACCTGCCCGTCCTCGCCGGCCCGGACGACCTTCGTGTAGGCGGCGCCGAGGTCGACGCCGACCCCGCTCACGCCGACCCCGCTCACGCCGATCCCTTCTCGTCGAGTATGCGCAGCTCGTGGTCATCGAGCTCGATCGCCGTCCGCAGCGCGACCACCTGGGCCTCGAGCTGCCGCAGTTCGAGCTCGTGCCCGCGACGGCGCTCGGCCACCTGCTCGGCCCGGTGCCGGCGGTATCGCTGGCCGGCCTTGTCCCACACCCCGTTGGTGATGTGCCGCAGCATCGTGCGCAGCTCGTCCCGCACGTCCACCTCGGCCCGGCCGGACCGGCTCAGGTGCGCCCGGTAGTAGCCGAGAAACGCGTCGATGTCGGCGTGGTCGAGCTTGGCCACCGGCGCGACGGCCTGCAGCACGTTGTAGGCCGGGACGCTTGCGACGGCCTCGACGCACCGCTGGGCCAGCGCGTCCAGGTCAGCAGGGCTTGCGTGCTTGCCCTTGACGAGCGTGAACGCGTCCTGTGTGAGGCGACGCAGCATCAGCCCGCGCGGATCGGCCCGGTACGCGGCGAGCAGCCGGTTCCACAGCTCTGGGCTGAGCTGGCTCATGCCGGGGTGATGCTTGACGGGATCGATCAGCAGCCGGGCGAGGCGGTCGAGCTCGGGGCCGGCCGCGTACCCCTCGAGCCGCCGCACGAACTCGTCGGGGAGCCGCTCCGGCCAGTTCCCCAGCAGCGCGCCGACCACCGCGGTCAGCAGTGCGTCGGGTCCGGGCCCGGCCGGATCGAGGCGCGCGCGGATGATCTCGAAACCCTCGAGGTACGGCGCCACGTCCTGATCGCCGGTCGGCTCCGCCGGAGCCGGCGCGTCGACCACGGCCAGGTCCAGCAGCACCCGGGCCGCGTCGGCCCGGCCGCGGTTCCAGGGCTTGGCGGCGGCTCCGAGCGGCCGGCGCAGCTCGTCGCGCAGCAGCGCCCACAGCGCGGCGCCCGGCTGGTGCTGGCCGATCGCCGCGGACACGACGTAACCGATGCCGTCGGACAGCGCCACCTCCGGCCCGGTGACCCGGGCGATCGCCCAGAGCAGCCCGGCGTTGTTCAGCTCGAGCGGGCCGGGATCGGTGCCGTGCACCCAGGCCTGCAGCCACGGCAGCTTCAGCTTGCCCTTGGCCAGCTGGGTGTGAATGCGTCCGAGCCGGCCCGGCCGCGGCCCGGTGTCGAGGCGGAGTTCCTCCAACAGGAAGGCGCGCAGCACCGGCTCGTGCTCCTCCAGCACGGACCGTAGCCGGCCCAGGTTCCGGGCGTCGGCGATCTTGTGTAGCCAGGCGAGCACGCCACCGAACTGCCCCGGCAGGTTGGCGGACGCGAGCACCTCGCCGGCGACGCGCTCGCCGGTCGCGCCGCTGAGCCGGTCGGCGACCTGCCACAGGAGGTAGGCGGGCATCGTGTTGCCGGAGCGCACCAGCGCGACGACCTGCTGCGCGTAGCGGCCGCCGAAGTCATCGGCGGCGTCCGGGCGGTGGACGAGGAGCTTGCCCCACCACAACCCGGCCACCTCCGGGCGTTCGGCAGGGTCGGACAGCCCGGCGTCGACGGTGTCGCGGAGGTCGGCCGGCCAGCGCGGCAGGGGGTAGCGTTCCACCGCCGCGGTGGTCCGGTCGAGGTCGTCGGCGGCGTCGACGGCGGCCTCGAGGCCGCGTAGCTCCTCGAGCGCGCCGACCAGCACGCCGGCCTCGTCGACCAGTGCCCAGTCCGGCGGCGTGGTCAGCGCGGCGAGGTCGGCGGCGACGGCGTCGGTGCCGCGGCGGAGCATGAGGGCGGCGAGCAGGTCGCTGTAGTCGCGGCCGGTCGACTCGCCGCGGTCGATCTTGATGTTGAGCGGGATCTGGGTCGGCTGCGGGCCGGCGCCCTCGCCGAACACCAGGCGCAGCGCGTGCTGGCTGCTGGTGCTCCAGGTGCCGGCGGACAGGTAGGCCCGCGCCCACGCCGGCAGCAGCGCGGCAACCGTGTCGAGCATCGCGAGGCGGACCTTCAGGCTCGCCGCGTCCGGAACGGACACGATCGCCACCGGGCCGTCGACGACGGCGCCGGCGACCTGCAGGAACCACTCGAAGAGCTTCGGCTGGCGCTTCTCGGTGCGCGAGAGCGGCTCCGGGGTGGCCTGCAGCGACAGGGAGGCGCGCTCGCCGGGCGACGGCGCGGCGGTGGGCGCGTCGAGGGCCTCCCGCATCGCGGTGAACGGGCGGTCGGTGGCGAGCCAGGTCTTCAGCGGGATGTCGGTGTAGCGCACCGCGGCGGTGCCGCGGCCGTAGCCGTCGGTGGCGCCGATGTCCTCGACGATGGCGACGGCAAAGCGGGCCCGGTCGTCGTCGGGCGCGCCGGCGCCGGAGTCGACGGGGACGAAATGCAGCCACGGCCGGGCGCCCGGGCCGCCGCCGACCGACCACGAGCCGCCCAGCGGCAGCGCCCGGATCGCCGCCTCGATGCCGGCCGGGGCGGTGCCGCCCGGCTCGCTGTGCTCGAGGATGCCGTGCTCGTCCACGGAGCCGGGGCGCTTGCCCCACCTCGCCCAGCGGGCCGCCGTCGTGGCGCTCATCGGGCCACCGCGGCGCCGTGGACGCGACCGTGCGCGGCGATCTGCGTGATGAGGGTCTGCAGCGGCTCGAAGACGTTGATCGGCTGTGCCGACTCCTGCACCCAGAACAGCTTCTCGCGGGGCACGCGGTTGGGGAACGTGCGCATGCCCAGCGGGTCGGCCTCGCCGGTGCTGTCCGGTCCGTAGCTGAACCCGAGCGCGGAGGTGGCGAAGTAGCTCGTGCGGGCCGGGTCGAAGGCGCCCTGGATGTCGTTCCAGATCTCGGGCGCGTTGCCGTACCGCTGATCCGTGCACAACCGCCGGAAGAACTCCTTCGCCAGCTCGTTGGGCACCCACGGCGAGCCGTTGGCGTCGCTGTCGATGAGGCCGAGCCGGTTCGCCGCCGCGAACACCCGCCGATCGTCGAGCTTGGTGACGCAGACGGCCAGGAAGTGCGGCAGCCGCACGCCGGCGTGCCCGGCCTCGGCCACCCGGGCCTGCAGCAGCTGCAGTGTGCTGGTGAACGACCCGGCCGCCCGCGGGCGCCCGTTGCCGCCGGCGCCGCCGGCCGGGTCGGGGTCGGGCAGCTCGCCGGTCGGGTCGAACAGGTAGATCAGCCCGTCGGCGGCGGCGAGGTACTGCAGCGTCGCCTCGGGGCTTGCGTCGTTGGACTCCCGGTAGTCGCCGCCGGGCGCGTCGCGCAGCCGCAGCGTCACCTGGACGTCGTCGCCGCTGCTCAACGGCCCGCGGACCGTCCACGACAGGTTGCTGGCGGTCTCGGTGGCCAGCGGGAGCGGTGTCTCGCCGCGCAGCCCGGCGGCGGCGTTGTTGCTGTAGGAGCGCGAGTCCTTGTCCAGCCCGTGCATCGACCACCTGCCGACGTGCTCGGTGAACCCGATGGCGCGGCGCAGGGCGCCGATGAAGACGCTCTTGCCGCTGCCGACGCCGCCCCACAGCGCGATGCTGATCGGATCGCGCCCGTCGGCCGCGTCCGGCTCCGCCCAGCGGGAGTCGTCGGCGGCCTCGGCGGGGGCCGCCGCGGTCGCCGAGGCGATGTCGTCGAAGAGGCCTGCTTCGTGGTCCGGTTCGCTCATCGGTCGCCTCCGGGTTGTTCGGTGCCCTCGTGCGAGCCGACGAGGGCGAGCGGCAGCGGACGGCCGGGCGCGGCGTCGGCGAGGCCGGCGGCGGCGAGCAGCTCGGCGGCCGAGGAGGCGTCCGGGTCGGTGAGATGGTCGCCGTCGCCGAGCAGCGACCAGGCGTGCTCGGCCCACCGCCGCAGCGCCGCCGGTGCGTCGGCGAGGTCCTCGCGCCACTGCCGCCGCTCGACGGCTGCGGCGAAGCGGATGCCCGCGGCCCGGGCGCCGGCGACCTCGTCGGCCCACACGAACTGGTCGGTGCAGCCGTAGAGGTCGGCATTGCGGTCGTGGGTGTGCGGGTGGGGCGGACGCCGGCCGAACACGAGCGCGACCTTCCTGGGTGCCGACCAGTCCAGGGTGGACAGTCGCGCCACGGCGTCCTCGACGGGCGCGGCGGCGCCGTAGCGCTCGCCGGCCGCGCCCCACAGGCCCGTGCTGAGCGCGGCGACGGCGGCGGCCGGCGCGCCGAGGGGCTGGACCGGGAACGGGCCGTCGACGCGGTGGATGCGGCCGTAGTCGTGGTCGCCGTAGCCGACGACGGCGACGCGCACGCCCGGCGCGACGTCGTCGCGGGCGGCGAGCAGGTCCAGCACGGCGCCGACCCGGGCGACGCGGTCGGCGTGTGCCCGCGCGGTCCCGCCGAGCTCGACCAGGCAGGCGACGTCGATGCGCTGCGGCAAGGGCACGCGGGGCGGTACCGCCGCGGCCAGCTGCGCCCAGGTGCGCTCCTCGTCGTCGGCGCCGGCCGGCGCCTCGAAGCCGACCGCGCCGCTCGGGTCGAGCCGGACCCGCACCTGGCTCGACGCGCCGGGCGTGACCGCGATCCGGCCGATGCGCAGCACCGTCCACTCCGGACGGCCGGGCTCGCCGACGCAGACGGGCAGCGCGAGCTGCTTGGCCGCCGAGCGGTGCGCCGCGACGTTCACCGTGACGGTACGCGCGCCGTCGTCGTCGGCCGGCATGTCGCGGTGGAACAGCGTCCGCGCGGCCGGGCGCACGACCCCCGAGTCGCGGTCCACGGTCACGCCGCGAAGGCCGATGTCGTACCGCAAGGGCGCGCGCCGCACCGCATCGGCCACGATCTCGGGCAGCGGCCGCCGGTCCGCGACCGCGACGAGCGAGGCGACGGTCCCGCCGGCGCGCCGGGCCGCGGCCACGGCGGCGTCCACCGCCGGCAGGCCGGCGGTCCGCGCGACCACGACCAGGCCGTGCCCGTCGGGCCGCCACGGCGGCGCGGCGAGGGTGGCGGCGAGGTCCGCGGCCGCCTCGACGAGCCGGTCGGGCTCGCCGCCCAGGGTGCCGGTGCCGCCCGCGAGCAGGAACCGGCACTCGTCGGCGTCGGCCGGCAGCGCGACGAGCAGCCGGTGCCAGGGCTGGCGGCGCTCGGGCCCGGCGAGCCGCGGCAGCCCGGCCGGCCCCACGTCGACCGTGACGGCGGCGGCGCCCTCGGCGTCCAGCTGCACGAACACCAGGCCCGCCAGCCGGGAGTCGGCGAGATCCCGCAGCGCGTCCGGCATCCCCTCGGCCGAGTCCGGGCGTGCCTGCCCGGCGCCGGGCACCGCGTCGATCTGCGGCCAGGGGCTCGCCTGCGGTGCGCCCGGCCCGCTGCGCAGCAGGCGCTCGAGGCGCCTGGCCACGACCGGGTCGAAGCGGCCCTCGGCGGAGGCGGCGAGCGCCGCGGCGCGCCGGTCGGCGGTGCGCTGCGCGGCGGCGAGGCGGCGCTCGAAGGCGGCCCGGCGCTCGGGCGTGACCGGGCCCAGGACGAGGCCGCTGAGCAGCTGCCAGTCGCACACCGCGCAGGCCGGGGCCGTCGGCGGCGCCGGCCACGAGCACACCGGGCAGCGCGGGGCGCTCATGCCAGGTACTTCCGGTAGAGCTCCGGGATGTCCTCGGCCGTGAAGGGCGCGTCGATGTCGCCGCGGACCCGCACCGCGCGCTGCAGGACCATCGCGTCGAGCAGGTTGCGCATCTCGCCCGCGTTGCCGAACGTCGGCCCGGCGTCGCGGTGGAGGCCCTCCACGATGCGGCGCAGCTGCGGCAGCAGGCCCGCGCCCCACTCGGTCTCCTCGCTGGCGCGCATGAGCTCGAGGATCAGCATGAGCTCGTCGGGGCTGTAGTTGACGAATGTGATCCGGTTGCTCTCCGGCAGCCGGCGGGGCAGGCCGTCGTTGCGCTTGAGGAAGTCCTCCATCGGCTTCGGGTAGCCGGCCAGGATGACGGCGAACCGGCCGAGGTTCTCCTCCATGCGCTGCACGAGCCGGTCGACGACCGCCTGGCCGAAGCGGTCGTTGGCGCCGCTGAACAGCTGGTAGGCCTCGTCGATGAACAGCACGCCGCCCATGGCCCGCTCGACGGCGACGTCGGTGTTGTGCGTCGCGTCGCCGACGTGGGTGCCGAGCAGCTCGCGCGGCTCGTGCACGTGGCCCTTGTCCAGCACGCCGGCCTCGCGGTAGAGCTCGCCGACCAGCCCGGCGACGGTGGTCTTGCCGGTGCCGGGGTTGCCCAGGAAGAGCATGTGCAGGTTGACCGGCCGCACGTCCTGGCCGCGCTCGCGCCGCAGGCGCTGCTGTTCGGCGAGCGCCACGACGCGGCGGACCTTCTCCTTGACCTCGGCGAGGCCGATGAGCTCGCGGAGGCGGTCCTCGGCGCGCCGGCCGCCGGCCAGCACCTCGACGCGCTGCTCGTCGCGCAGCTGGGCGACGCCGAGCGGCACCCGGCCGGCCATGTCCCGCAGCAGATCCCACCAGTAGGAAATGCTGCTGCGCCGCTCGGCGGCCATGGTGCGCACCACGGCGGGCTGTTCGCACCAGTCGGCCAGGCGCAGGCCGTGCCGCACCCGCACGACCTGCACGAGTCGCTCGAGCTCCGCGTCGTCGGGCTGGCCGATGCGGCGCATCCGGCCACGCTCGCCGAGGTCGGCCTGCGCGCGCAGGAACGCGATCAGCGGCCGGTGGCCGTCGGGGCCGCCGGCCAGGTCGATGATCTCGGCGCCGGTGTCGGTGCCGAAGGCCAGCACGCACAGGTTGCCCTGCGCCCGGCCGGAGGTCCAGTCGGCGAAGGCGTCGGCGAACTCGCGCTGGGCCTTGAAGTGCCGCAGGAAGTTCTCCGCCTTGGTGATGACCAGCGCGGTGCGGTGCGACCGGTCGCGCATGAGCTGGGCGAGCAGCTTCGCCGCCATCGCGTCGGACATGGGCCGCGGCGAGCGCGGCCGGGACGGGCGCCGGCCCGAGCGGCCGTTCGGGCCGAACAGCAGGTCGGCGGCCGGCCCGTCGGCGGGGGCCTCGGCGTCGGGGTCGTCCTCCTCGGTGAGCCGCCGCGACTCCTCGTCGAGGAAGTGGACCTGCTGGTTGGTGTCGCTGAACACGATCCGCTCGAAGCCGGCGCGGTGCAGCTCGGCCCAGACCGCCTCCTCGAACGGGCGGACCAGGTAGTCCACGCCGACGAAGTGGTCGGAGACGCCCGGGCCGTGCACGACGGCGACCGAGCCGGGGTCGCGCAACGGCAGCGCCGCGGCGAGCCGCGGCGTGACCGGTCCGGACGGGTGCGTGGGTGTGCTCATCCGGCGTCCCTGTCCCGGTCGGTACCGGGCTTGCGCAGCCGGTCGAAGTCGAGCACGCGGCGGTCGGGCTCCTCGGCGGTGAACTGCCCGGCGTGGACGTCGTTGCCCTCGGCCCGCAGCTCGTCGACGATCTCGCGCATCCGCTCGTCGCGGGTCTCGGAGCTGGTGGTGTCGACGTCGAAGGAGTGGATCGTCATGTGGATGCCGGGCGCGGCCAGGGGCGAGGGGGCCGGGGTCGGCGCGACCTCGACCACGATGGTGCTGCCGTCGGGGTGGCGCAGCTTGACGAACAGGGCGTTGCGCTGGTCGTCGCCTTCGTAGGTCATCTCGCGCGGCCGGCCGTAGCCGTTGCGCTGCAGGGTCCCGACGATGTTGCGGGCGAGGTCGGCGCGGGCCTGGGTGGCCAGGTGGGCCACGTTGGCGGCCCGGACCGCGTCGGTGATCGCGGCCTCGATCGCGTCGGCCTCGGCGGTGACGGCGCGCAGCCGCTCCACGGATGTGCCGAGGTTCTCGACCTCGGCCAGGCGGGCCTCGATGCGCTTCTCGGCGGCGGTGACGGCGCCGTCGGTGAGCGCGTTGACGTCGATGGTGACGTCCGGCAGCTCCCGGTCGTCGTCGGTGATGCCGGGGCGGGTCCGGTTGCGCTCGGCGAGGGCGCGCACGGTCAGCAGCCGCTCGCGCGCGTCGGCTTGGACCTGGCGCCACTGGTGCTCCAGCAGCTCGACCCGGCCGCGGATCTCGGTGAGGCGGTGGAAGCCGCCCTGTGCGAGGCCGAGCGCGGGGCCGGCGAAGCCGCTCGCGAGGTTAGTGCGGGCGGTCTGCAGCTCGGCATCGACCGCCGACACCTCGCCGGGCGCGAACCGCTCGTGCGGCAGGTGCGTGCGGATCGCGCCGTGGAGGGCGTCGGCGTCGGCGAGCCACGCCTGCGCAGCCTCTTGCTCGCGCTGGGCGGTGTCCTTGATCGCGTCGACCTCGCTCTGCAGGGCGGCGACCTGGCGGGCCCGGATCTCGCGCTCCTGGGTGATGGCCGCCTCGAGGTAGGCCTTGTCGGCGTTCATCTGGGCCTGCTGCGCGGCGAGGCGCGCGGTGGTGTCGCGCTCGAACGCCGCGGCCCGCTCGCTCAGCCCGGCCAGGGACCGCGCGAAGTCCTGCTGGCGCTGGTTGACGGTGCGCATCTCCTGGTCGAGCATCGAGCGGCACTGCTGCTGCACGCCCTCGAAGAGCCGGGGCAGATCGGCAACCAGGCTGCTGTGCCCCGCCGCGATGCGGTTCAGGTACTCGTAGCGGTCCTCGCTGATGGTCCGGGTCTTTCGGCCGCTCATCGCTGATGCCCCTCCGTGACGGTCGGGCCGCCGACGGGGACGATGGCGCGTTCGACCGCGGCCACCAGCCCCTGCGGAGGCACCCCGACGATGAAAAGGTCCGGCCCGGCCAGCCGCACGTAGGCGGTGCGGGCGCGGTGCTCGAAGTCGTAGCCGGTGCCGGCCAGCCGGCCGGTGAGGTGGTGCACGCGCTGGTTGTCGCTGCCGCGCAGCCCGCGCCCGTCGTCGCGCGCGGCGACGTAGAGCCCGTCGATGAGCACGTCGGCCTGCGCCAGCAGGCGTGCCGCGCCGGGCGGGGCGGACGGCCCGCGCAGCCGTTCCAGGCGGTAGCCGGTGAAGCAGACGAGGGTCAGGTCGCGTCGCTGCCGGCACTGCTCGGCGAGGTCGGCGAGGCCGTCGGCCTGGGCCATCGGCTCGCCGCCGGAGAACGTGAGCCCGCTTACCGTCTCGTCGGCCAGGATCTCCTCGGCCAGTTCGCCGGGCGGCACCAGGCGCGCGGCCCGGTCCGGGATCCATTCCGGCGATACGCAGCCGGCGCACGTGAAGGGGCATCCCTGCACCCAGACGACGGCCCTGCGACCGGGTCCCAGCACGTCCTGCGCGGTCGCGTGCTGGGCGATGTTGAGACGGTGAAGGTGTTGTTCTGCCGGGGTTTCGCCTTCGGGGGGTACGGCCAGGTTCATCGTGCATGCCCTCCGCGCAGCATGCTACGCACGGGGGTCAACGACACGCACTCGCGCCGATGACGCGGCGTTTCCGGTGCGATCCCGCGCCTACCTCGCCGAATCCCCCCGCGGCGCACTGCTTCGGGGCCGAACAACCCTCCGGTCAGGCGCGCGGGAATGGCGGTTCCGGGCCGCGAAAGAGCCCGATCGGACGAGCCTTTCCGGTAACCCGGAGGCGCCGCTTGATAGGCAAGTGGTTACTTGCGTATGCTCGGTGGCGTGGCGGACGGTGACGTGTTCCGGGCGATCGCCGACCCGACCCGGCGCACGATCCTCGACGAGCTGACCGAGCGCGACGGGCAGACCCTGTTCGAGCTGTGCGGCCGGCTGACCATGAAGCACGCGATCACCTCGTCTCGGCAGGCGATCTCCCAGCACCTCGAGGTCCTCGAGGCGGCGGGGCTGGTCCGGACCCGGCGCGAGGGGCGGTACAAGTTCCACTACATCGACGCCGGCCCGCTCGAGGCGCTCGTCGAGCGATGGCGGCCGAAGGAGACGAGATGAAGATCAACCTTGCCAGCGTGTTCGTCGACGACCAGGCCAAGGCGCTGCGGTTCTACACCGAGGTGCTCGGCTTCGCCAAGAAGACCGACATCCCGCTCGGCGACGGGGTCAGCTGGCTCACCGTCGTGTCGCCCGAGCAGCCCGACGGCGTCGAGCTGGTCCTCGAGCCGGCCGGGCACCCGGCGGTGAAGCCGTTCCGCGACGCGCTCGTGGGCGACGGCATCCCGTGGACGTCGTTCGCGGTCGACGACGTGCAGCAGGAGTACGAGCGGCTCGTCGCCGCCGGGGTCGTGTTCACCCAGCCGCCGACCGACATGGGCCCGGTCACCACCGCCGTCTTCGACGACACGTGCGGCAACCTCATCCAGATCGCCGCCCAGTAACGGCACGTGCCGGACGGACGGGACAACGTGGCCGGGCGGCACTGCCGGGCGAGGGGTCACCGGCCATAGCGTCCGCAGGCATGTGGTTGCAACGATTCGGCGCCGCCAGCGGCGTCATCCTCGGCCTGTCCATCGGCGTGCCCGGCGCCATCGAGGCGTTCACCGGCGAGACCGCCGCGACCAGCCTCGTCCTGGGCCTCGGCGTCGCGTTCGCCGCGCCCGCCGTCAACGCGCTCTACCTGCACCACCGCGAGCGGGCGGGGCGCTTCGCCGCGCTTGCCTACGCGGTGAACCTGCTCGGCCTGGGCCTGTTCACCGGGGTCGCGTTCGCGCTCAACGTGGTGCTGTTCTACCTCGACGACGACGGCGCCGTCGCCGCGCTCAAGGCCGGGCCGACCGGGCCGGCGCTGCTCGGCTGCGCGGGCGTCTTCGTCGCGGGCACGCTGCTGTTCAGCGCCTCCATGCTGCGGGCGGGGGTGTTCCCGAAGGTGCCCGCCGCCGGCTACGGCGTGGCGCTGACGCTCCTGGCCGCGCTCGCCCCGCTGCAGGACACCCCGTGGACCAGCCTCATCCACGTCGCCGCCGCGGCGTCGATCGTGTGGCTCTCGTTGGCCACGACTTCGCGACCGGCAGAGATCCCCGCGCTGGCACGGGCAGTAGCCTGACGGCATGCCCGCGCCGGCCCGCCCCGTCCGCTGGGTGCCGTTCGCGCTGTGCGGTGCGGTCCTCGTCGCCGGCCTGTTCGCGCGGCCCCTCGGCTGGCCCTCGGCCGCCTTCGCCGCGGGCGTGCTCGGGCTGGCCGGCGTCGAGGCGCTCGACCTGCGCCCCGCCTCCCGCCGGCGCGGCGCCGCGCTGCTGGCCGCCCGCCTCGCCCTGCTGCTCGTCGTGGCCCGGTTCGACGCCGGCGGGCTGACCGGGGCCCTCGTCATCGTCGTGCCCTTCGCCGCGTACTTCACCTTCGGCCGCCGCGTCGCCGTCGCCCTCGGCCTGGCCGGCGCCGCGGCGCTGGCCGCCTACTACGCCGCGGCCGGCGGCGGGCACGTGCCGGACCTGCTGATGTACCTCGTCGGCCTCGCCCTCGCCCTGGCCATCGCGGCCGTCGCGGTCGGCGAGATGGACGCCCGCGCCGAGCTCGAACGGGCGCTGCTCGACGTCGCCGCGCTGTCGGCCGCGCAGGAGCGCAACCGGCTCGCCCGCGACATCCACGACAGCCTCGGGCACCACCTCACCGCCATCGCCGTGCAGCTGGAGAAGGCCGAGGCGTTCCGCGACCGCGACGAGGACGCCGCGCGCCGGGCGATCGCCGACGCCCGCTGGTCGGCCCGGCGGGCCCTGGAGGAGGTCCGCCAGTCGGTGCGGGCGCTGCGCGACGCCCCGCTGAGCCTCGCCGACCTGGCCCGCCACGCCGGCGACGAGCGGATGCGGGTCAGCGTCGAGGTCGACGGCGACGAGGAGGCCCTCGACCCGCCGGTGCGCATGGCGGTCTACCGCGCCGCGCAGGAGGCGCTCACCAACGCCCGCCGGCACGGCGCCGCCGCCACCGTGTCCATCGTGGCCGACTTCCGCGGCGGCGGCGCGAGCCTCGTCGTCGCCGACGACGGCGTCGGCCTGCCGCAGCCCCAGCGCGACGGCTTCGGCCTGCAGGGCATGCGGGAACGGGTCCGGCTGCTCGGCGGTACCGTCGACATCGCCGGCAACGACCCGGGCGTCACGGTGACGGTCCGGATCCCCGCGCCCCGGACGGCGGCATGACCGAGCCAGTCGTGCGCGTCCTCGTCGTCGACGACCAGCAGCTGGTCCGCGACGGCATCGCCTCGCTGCTGGGCATCCAGCCCGGCATCGAGGTCGTCGGAACGGCCGCCGACGGGCACGAGGCCCTCGAGCGGGCCGCCGAGCTCGACCCCGACGTGGTGCTGATGGACGTGCGGATGCCCGGGCTGGACGGCGTCGAGGCCACCCGGGCGCTGCGCCAGGCCCGCCCCGGCTGCCGGGTCGTCATGCTCACCACGTTCGACGACGACCAGTACGTGACCCTGGCGCTGCGGGCCGGCGCGGAGGGGTACCTGCTCAAGGACCTCGGCGCCGCCGAGCTCGCCGACGCCGTGCGCCTCGCGCACCGCGGCGTCGCGCCGCTGGACGCCGGCGTCGCCCGCCGGCTCGCCGCGGCGCTGCCCGCCGACGCCCCGGCCGAGCTCACCGCGCGGGAGCTGGAGATCCTGCGCCTCGTCGCGACCGGCGCCACGAACCGGGAGATCGCGGCGAGGGTGTACCTCAGCGAGGGCACGGTGAAGAACCACGTCTCGCGGATCCTGGGCCGGCTCGGGCTGCGCGACCGCACCCAGGCCGCCGTCTACGCGCGCGACCGCGGCCTGTGTAGCCGGTATAGTGTCGCCGTGACCACGCGCATGACCGGCTGGTGGCGCGCCCCGTAGGGCGGCCCACCCTCGTCATGCACCATCCACGGCCGCCTCGCCCGGGCGGCCGTTTCCGTGTCCACGGTGCCGGCCCGCCCGCGACGGCCCCGCACCGGAGGGACACCCCGCACATGCACGACACGCTGACCGACGCCGCGCCCGTCACCTGGGCGTCGCTGCTGCACCGGCTGCTCGCCGGGCACGACCTGAGCGCCGAAGCGGCCGCCTGGGCCATGGGCCAGGTGGTGCGCGGCGATGCGTCGCCCGCGCGGCTCGCCGCCCTGCTCGTGGCGCTGCGCGCCAAGGGCGAGACTGCGGCCGAGATCGGCGGATTCGCGACCGCCCTGCTCGACGCCGCCGCGGCCGTGCCCGTCCCCGGCCCGGTGCTGGACATCGCCGGCACCGGCGGCGACGGCACGAACGCCGTGAACATCTCGACGATGGCCGCGATCGTCGCCGCGGCCGCGGGCGCCCGCGTGGTCAAGCACGGCGGCCGGGCCGCGTCGGCGACGAGCGCCGGGTCCGCGGACCTGGTCGAGCAATTGGGGGTACCGCTGGATCTGCCGCCGGCCGGGCACGCCGCGGTGGCGACGGAGGCGGGCATCACGTTCCTCTTCGCAGCGCAGGTGCACCCCGGGATGCGCCACGCCTCACCGGTGCGCCGGGAGCTGGGCGTGCCCACCGTCTTCAACGCCCTCGGCCCGCTCATCAACCCGGCACGGCCCGCCCACCGCCTCGTCGGCGTCGCCGACGCGCGGCTGCTGCCCCTGCTCGCCGAGGTGCTGCGCGCCCGCGGCGCCCGGGCCCTGGTCGTGCGCGGCGACGACGGCCTGGACAAGCTCAGCACCGCGACCACCTCGCAGGTGTACACCGTCCGCGGCGGCACGACCCGCCGGGAGACCTTCGACCCGGCGGCGCTGGGCATTCCGCGGCCGGCGCCGGGCGCCCTGCGCGGCGGCGACGCCGGCGCCAACGCCCGCGTCGTGCACGCCCTGCTCGCCGGCGAGCCCGGCCCGGTCCGCGACGCCGTGCTGCTCAACGCCGCCGCGGCCCTCACCGTGGCCGGCGACGGCGACGCCCCGCTGGCCGAGCGGCTGCGCCCGCACCTGGACCGCTGCGCCGCGGCCGTCGACTCGGGCGCCGCGGCCGCGACGCTGGAGCGCTGGGTCGCGGCTGCCCGGTCGCGCCGGAACGCCTAGGTCGGGTCGGGGCGGTCGAGGAAGACCGCCCACGGCTCGGCCGGCAGCAGGAACGCGCGCTCGTCCGGGTCGGTCCTCGCGGCCAGCGCGTGGCGCATGGCCCCGTCCGCCGGCGGCGCGCCGAGGGCCTCGGCGAACGCCGCGCGCACCGGGGACGGGCCCGGGCCGGTGCGGGCGGCGCGCAGCACCTGGGCGGCGGCCCGGCGGCGGCCGGCGGCGTACAGGCGCTGGGCCCGGTCCAGGGGGAGCGTCGCCCGCTCCTCGGCCAGGTCGGCGAGGTCGTAGAACGCCGCCGACAGCGGGGCCTGCCGGGCGGTCAGCACCGCGATCGCGCCGGGTGCGAGCGGGACGCGCAGCGTGTGGCCGGCGAGCGACACCGTCACCCAGTCCGGCGGGTCCTGCAGCGTGCGCGCGTACTGGTCGTCGCCGAGATACGGCAGGTCGGGCACGAGGCCGCCCGGTTCGGTCACGACGCAGACGACCGCCTGGCGGCGGGGGTCGGCATCGCGGTGGCGCAGGGCGTGCCGGACCGCGGTGAGCTCCGGTCCGGGCAGCCGCACCGCCACCGTCGCCTCGTTGGACGCCAGGACCTCGACGGGCTGCAGGTGCTCGCGGGCGGCGTCGTCGAACGCGGCCGCGGTGTACTGCCCGGCGGGCACGATCGCCGCCAGGTCGCCGACCGCGGACGCGACCGTGCGGCCCGACAGCGTCCGCAGCTCCATCGGGGCGAAGGGGTCGTCGGCGACGACGCGCAGCGCGCCCTCGGCCGGGCCGCCCTTGACCATCAGCTCGGGGGTGAACTGGCGCAGCGACGCCGGGCCGGGGCCGTCGACGGTCAGCCGGACGGTCGTGTCGGCGTACACGTCGACGGCGCGGCGGTCCCAGCGCTCGCCGAGCGAGGCGATGACGCGGTGGCGCCGCTGCGGGACGTTCAGCCGCACCGGCGCCGGCCCTGCGCCGGTGACCTGCTGCTCCGCGGGCCGGCGCGGGTCGTCGTAGGCGACCCGGACCTGCAGCAGCGGGTCGGTGCGCGCGGTGTCGGGGTCGACCTCGACGGTGAGCGCGACCGTGCCGAACGCGTCGTCGGGGAAGGCGACGAGGACCGGGTTGCCGTCGCCGCGCGGGCGGGAGCCCTGGTCGGGGACGGCGGCCTCGACGTAGCGGGTGAGTCCGGCCCAGTCCACGACGTACGGGCGGGCGGCGGTCTCGTCGAAGTGTTTCGCGGCGCCGACGCCGTTGAGCGCGTCGACGACGGCGAGGGTGAGGTCGCCGCGGACGACGCCGTCGACGGCGTGGCCGCGGGCGGTGCTGCCGGGCTCGGTCGCCTGCAGCAGGTAGATCCGGGCCGTCGTGCCGGCCGCGGCGGGGCCGTCGAAGCCGAGGCCGCCGAGGCGGAACGGCTCCGGGAACGGGAAGTTGCGGCAGGCGTCGAGGACGACCACGACCTCGCCGAAGGCGGTCAGCTCCAGGCGGCTCAGCAGGTCCTGCACGCCGACGGCGCCGGGCTGCGGCACCTCGCGGTCGAAGTCGTGCAGCAGCAGCGCGTCGTGCGCGACGACGGGGTTGAACGGGTCGGTGCGCAGGCCGTGCCCGGCGAAGTACACGAACAGCCGGTCTCCCGGCCCGGCCGCGACCCGGGACAGGCGCGCGACGGCCTTGCCGAACTGCACGACGGACGCGGCGCCGGCAGCCACGCCGTCGGGCGGCTGCAGCCCGCCGCCGCTCGGCGACAGCAGGCAGGTCACGTTCGCCTCCGGGACCCCGCCCGGGCCGAGCAGCCACTCGCGCACCGCGAGCGCGTCGGCGACGGCGCCGCGCAGGTCGGCGCCGGGCGAGTTCGGGTAGGCGTCGCAGCCGACGACCAGCGCATGGTCCATCGCGGCTAGTCCTCCCGGCGACCGGCGCGCAGTGCCACGCGGTCGAGGTAGGCCAGCTGGGCGGCGACGGCGACGAGGACGAGCAGGACCAGCGCCCACAGCGGCAGCACCGAGCGGAACGGCAGGCCTCCGCCGGCGCGGTACAGGGCCTCGCGCATCGCCTGGACCAGGTAGGTCTGGGCGTCGGAGTGCTCGCCGTACCCGGTCAGCAGCCCCCACACGAGGTCCTGGGCCGACACGAACCACGTCACGACGTACGCCAGGACGAGCATCGGCACCGCGGGCAGGATGGTGCGAACCCACGGCACCGCCCGACCTTCGCGCACCGAAGTCTCGCGGCGCAGCACCTGCCCGCGCACCAGCAGCGCGAGGACGAACAGGGCCGGGATCGCGACCCGGCTGGGCGGGATGAGCCCGACGAACGAGTTGAGCCGCCCGGCGGTCTGCCCGGCCGCGAACGCGCGCACCGCGAGCGGGGTCACGCCGACGAACAGGAACAGCCCGAACGGCATCAGCAGCCACTCGCTGTGCCGGCCGAGGGGGCGCAGGCCGCTGATGCCGACGGCGGCGAGGGCGGCGACGGTGACGCCGACGGCGGCGGAGACGACCGGCGGCAGCCAGGTGTTGATGCCGACATTGGCGAGGTCGCGGGGCGGCTCGCCGCCGTCGGTGATGCGGGTGAGCCAGTCGCCGAGCCCGAGCCAGCTCACGGCGAGCACGATCAGCGCGAGCACGCCGGCGACGGCGAGGAAGACGGGGGCGGCGCTCGGGCGGGGCGCGCCGGCCGGCGGGCCTTCGTCGTCGTACTCGAGGCGCGTGCGCGTCAGGACCAGCAGCAGCGTGGCGGCGACGCCGAACACCATGAGCACGAGCAGCAGCACGGTGGACACGGCGGCGGCGGTGCCGAACTTCGCGTAGACGAACGCCTCCTGGTACATCTGCATCGCCGGGGTCAGCTCGTCGCGCTGCTCGCCGACGACATAGGGCGCGGTGAACGCCTGCAGCGCGACCGCAACGACCGCCAGGGCACCGATGCCGGCGGCGACGAGCAGCCCGGGCAGCGGGCTGTGCTGCGGCGTGCGGCGGCGCAGCGCCGCGAGGTAGAGCGTGACGCCGAGGGCCGCGGCCAGGCCGAAGCCGCCGAGCCAGTACACGGCGAACGCCGACGGCGCCCCGGAGTGGTCCTCCCACGCCGCGGCCATCGGCCCGGCGGCCGCGGCGGTCGGCGCGTAGGCGGCCAGCGGCAGGGCGAGCAGCCCGCGCGCGGCCCAGCGCCCGGCGGTGCCGCCGCGGTGCGCCAGCCACGCCAGCAACGGCGCGAGCAGCAGCACCACGAGCAGCGGCACGACCGCGAACAGCAGCGCCCGGCCGATGCCGGTGCCGAGGCCCTTGTCGAACACGGCGCTGTAGTTGTCGAAGCCGACGGACTCGCCGCCGGTCGAGCGGATCAGGCTCAGCTTCTGAAAGCTGGAACGGACGGTCCAGATCAGCGGCTCGACGTAGGAGGTCAGCAGCAGCACCAACGCCGGCAGGGCGAGCACGAGCCCGAGGACCACCCGCCAGGCCGGCCTCGGCGGCGCGGCCGGCGGGGGGACGGGCTGGAGCGCGACGGGATCAGCCATCCCGCCACCCTAGACGTACCGGGGTCAATGCGCGGTGCCGCCGTCGGCGGCGAGGGCCGCGGCCACCTCGGCCAGGGCCGCGCGCCACTGCGCCTCGTCCTGCTTGGGCAGGATGTCGTCCCACAGCGCCAGGCAGCTGCCGCGCAGCTGGCCGAGGCCGGCGGGGCGGGCCATGAACCACAGGTGCAGGTGTGCGGCGCCGTCGCCGACCTTCATCATGTGCACCCGGGCTACGCCGCCCAGGGCCGTCATGGCCCGCTCGATGCGCTGCGCGAGAGGGAACAGCTCGGCGGCCCGTTCCGGCGGCAGGTCGGAGGAGTCGTAGTGCCCGGCGGGCCACAGCAGCAGCGTCATCGGTACCGCGGAGGGCCCGCCGAGGTGCCGCAGCCGCCAGTGCTCGTCGCTCCACACCACGTTGCGCATCGGGTCCCGGCAGGTCGAGCACGACTCGGGGCCGTCCTCGCCGTCGCGGGCCGGCTCGGGCAGCACCGGCTCCTCGAGCGGCTTCACGTGCAGGTCGCCGGTGAACGGGAAGATCTCCCAGCCGGGGATGCCGCCTTCGAACGGCACGGACGGCCCGCCGATCGGCAGGTGGGTCAGAAAACGATCAACCATGCCGAACACCCTACAAAGGACTCGCCCGTCGCCGGCCGCAATCCCGGTGGACATCAACCCGGGTTCAGGTCATACGGTCGGACGATGAACATTCGCGGCGATCGGGCGGCGTTCTTCCACCTGCTCGTGAATACCCTGCTGGTGTCCGTCACCAACTTCACGGTCTGGTTCGCGATCACGTTCTACGTGTTCCTGCAGACCCGTTCGGTGTTCGCCACCGGCGTCGTGTCCGGCATCTTCCTGGTGCTCACCGCGCTGACCGGGATCTGGTTCGGCAGCCTCGTGGACCACCACGGCAAGAAGGCGATGATGCAGGCCTCGGCCGGGGTGTCGCTGCTGCTGTACGCCGCCGCGCTCGCCCTCTACGCCACCGCGCCCGAGGGCGCGTTCCAGGACCCGGCGGCCGTGCGGCTGTGGGTGCTCATCGTGCTGCTCATGCTCGGCGTCATCGCCGGCAACATCCGCACCATCGCCCTGCCGACGCTCGTCACCGCCCTCATCGCCGAGGACGGCCGCGACCGCGCCAACGGCCTGGTCGGCACCGCCTCCGGGGTGTCGTTCCTGGTCACGTCGGTGATCAGCGGCGTGCTCGTGGCCGCCGGCGGCATGACCTGGGTCCTCGTCGTCGCCCTGGCCGTGCTGGTCGCGGCCCTGGCGCACCTCGCCGCGGTGCGCTTCGACGAGCGGGCACCCTCCACCGTGGACGGCGCGGCGGACACGGCGCAGCCCGGGCGGGGCCGCGTCGACCTGCGCGGCACGCTGCGGGTCGTGTCGCAGGTGCCCGGCCTCGGCGCGCTCATCGTCTTCTCCGCCTTCAACAACCTGCTCGGCGGGGTGTTCATGGCTCTCATGGACGCCTACGGGTTGTCGCTGGTCTCCGTGCGGGCGTGGGGCCTGCTGTGGGGCGTGCTGAGCACCGGCTTCATCGTCGGCGGCCTGCTCGTCGCCCGCACCGGCCTGGGGCGCAACCCGGTGTGGCTGCTGCTGGCGGTCAACCTGGTGCTGTGGGCGGTGACGCTGCTGTTCCCGCTGCGCTCCTCGATCGTGCTGCTCGCCGCCGGGATGTACGTCTACATGCTCCTGGTGCCCTACGCCGAGGCGGCGGAGCAGACGATCCTGCAGAAGGTCGTGCCGTACGAGCGGCAGGGCCGGGTGTTCGGCTTCGCGCAGAGCGTCGAGCAGTCCGCGTCGCCGCTGACCGCGTTCCTCATCTCGCCGGTCGCGCAGTTCGTGTTCATCCCGTTCATGACCGACGGGCTCGGCGCCCGCGCGATCGGCGGCTGGTTCGGCACCGGCGCCGACCGCGGCATCGCCCTCGTCTTCGTGCTCACCGGCGTGGTCGGCGTGTTCGCCACGGCCCTGGCGCTGCGCTCCCGGCCGTACCGGCGCCTGAGCCGCCGCTACGCCGCCGAATAGGTCCCGCAAGAATGTGACCGGCCAGGCTGTGCCGGTCACATTCCCGCCCGGGTGAAGCTATCCGACCAGCGCCTGGCCGCCGGAGAAGACGTTCGTCGGGTCGTAGGAGTGCTTGATGCGCAGCAGCCGGTCCCGGTCGGCCGGCGCCCAGTTGGCCAGCAGCGCCTCCGGCCCGGCGTGGCCGGAGAAGTTGATCAGGCCGCCCGGCATCGTCTCGACGGCGAGCACCCGGTCGGTGACCGCGTCCACGACCGGCGTCAGCTCGGGCAGGCCGGGCCCGATGACGAACAGCGAGTACTGCGCGCCGCGCCCGCTGACGGCGTTGGGGACGGCCGGCGGCCGGGCGAACGCACCGCCGAGATGGCGGACCTCCACCATGATCAGCGGTACGTCCACCTGCGGGCCGGCGACCTCCAGCACGTGCTCGACGGTCCGCGCGGTCAGCTCGCCCAGCAGCACGCCGCGGTCCCGCGACGGCATCGGGTCGACCGGGTCCCGGTGCACGGCGTCCACGGCGGAGTACGGCAGCCACGACACGTCGTCGATGAGCGCGGGCGCGGCGGCGCGCATCGGCGCGAGCAGCTTGTCGCCGTCCTCGGGGGTGCCCAGATATGCCACCCGCAGGTGCGCGACGTACGCACCGCGCAGCGGCTCGGGCAGCTGCGGCAGGGGCGGCAGCCGCAGCAGGGCCACCGACGAGCTCATCTCCTCCGGCAGCCCGGCGCTCCACGCCCGGTAGGCGTGCAGGACCTCCGCGGCGTGGGTGCCGGGGAAGTAGATGCCCCCGCCGAAGAACCCGGGTACCTCGAACAGGCCGAACTCGATCTCGGTCACGACGCCGAAGTTGCCCTTGCCGCCACGGACGGCCCAGAACAGGTCGGCCTCGTGGTCGGCGTCGACGGTGCGCAGCGCCCCGTCCGCCGTGACGATCTCGACGCAGCGGACGTGGTCGGCGGCGAAGCCGTACCGGCGCCCCAGCGGGCCGGCGCCGCCCCCGAGCGTGTAGCCGACCACCCCGACGTGGCTGGAAGAGCCGTTCAGCGGGGCCAGGCCGTGGACCGCGGCGGCCTCGACGACCTGCGACCAGCGCGCGCCCGCGCCCACGCGGGCCGTGCGCGCCGCGGGGTCAACGGAGACGGTACTCATCCGGCGGGTGCTGATCAGCAGGCCGCCGGTCACCGGGCGCACCGCGCCGTGCCCGGTCGCCTGGACCGCGACCGGCAGGCCGTGTGCGCCGGCCCAGCGCACCGCCGCCGCGACGTCCTGGGCGCTGGTGGCGCCGACGACGGCGAGCGGCTCGTGCCGATGGGCGACGTTCCAGGACGCGACCTCGGCCGCGTAGCCCTCGTCGCCCGGAACAAAGACGGGCCCGGCCGTGGCCGGGAGATCAATTCGTGCGATGGTCATGCCGACACGGTGCCGGGACCCGGTTGTACGGCAGTTGGTCGGCGCTTGGTCAGTGCTTGGGCGCCGCTAGGGCCGCCAGCTGCGCGTCGCTCGCCGCGATCAGGTGCGCCGCGCCGAGCCGCTCGTGCACGGCGCGGGCCGAGCGTGCGTGGCGCAGCGCCGCGTCGCGCTCGCCCAGCCGGGCGGCCAGTTCGGCGAGGACGAAGTGCAGCGAGCCCCAGGTCGCGGACGAGGAGCCGACGGTGCAGCAGCGCTCTGCGAAGGGCTCGATCTCGTCGTAGAGCTCGCGCGGGTCCGGGGCGCCCAGGCGTGCGGCGATCAGCCCCCACTGGAACGCCACGAACTCCCAGCCCCACAACTGCTCCCGCGCGGCGCCCCAGCGCTCGACCAGCGCCCGGGCCAGGTTCTCGTCGCCGGACTCGCAGCAGGCCAGCACGGCGGTCGGGCGCAGCAGCTCCAGCAGCGGCTCGTCGGCGCGGCGCACCAGCTCGTCGCGAAGGTCGCCCGGGCGGCCTTGGAAACGACGGCTGGTGTACAGCAACGCCAGCCGGATCCAGTGTGCGCCCCACAGGCTGGTGTGTTCCTGGAGCGCGAACGCCTCGCCGACCAGCCGTTCGCCCTCCGCCCAACGGCCGGCCAGCATCGCACGCCCGGCCTGCGCGTAGCGCACCTGGGCCGGAAGGACCGGCGTGCGGATGTCCTCGACCAGGCGCACGCAGCGGGCGAGGTCGGCGTCGAACGCGGCGATGTCGCCCGCGTTCACCTCGGTCATCATCCGGTGCAGCCGTGCGGTCACATCGACGGTGCGCGGCAGCGGCGCGATCGCGAGCAGCTCGTCGACCATGGCGCGGCGCTCCGGCTCCCGGTGCGGCACCCACGCGACGTTCCAGTGGTTGTTCAGCGTCCGGGCCAGCAGCTCGGGGTCGCCCAGCCCGCGCGCCAGGCGCACCGCCTCCGCGGCGTGCGCCTCGCCGAGCTCGCGTTCGGGGCTGTGGTACAGCTCGACGGCGAGCGTGCCGAGCAGCACCGCGCGACGGTAGCCGTCGTCCGGGTCCAGCCGGTCCAGCTGGTCCCGCAGGATGCCCACCATGCGCTCGTCCACAGTCAGATACGGCCGCCACGCCCACAGGGTCACCCCGCCGAACAGCGTCGCCGCGTCCGTTGCCAGCTCGTCGTCGCCGAGCTGCCGGGCCAGGGTCAACGCCTCGTCGAGCACCGTGCGGGTGCCGGCCACGTCGCCCACGGCGCGCCGGGCGACGCCGAGCTTCACCAGCAGGCGGCACCGCTGCTCGGCGGCGCCCCGCCCGGTCGGGTCCAGCGCGCCGAGAGCGGACTCGAGGTACCGGGCGGCCTCCTCGAAGGCCAGCTGCGCCATCGACAGCTCGGCCGCGCGGGTTGCGTAGCGCACCGCACGCTCCGCGACGCCCAGCCGCGCGGCCATCGTGAAGTGATGCACCAGGCCCCCGAGCAGGTCGGGGTCGTCGGGGCGGTCGAAGGCTTCCAGCGCCTCGCCGACCTTGCGGTGCAGCCGGGCCCGCTGCAGGCGGCTCAGGCCGCTGTAGACGGTGTCCCGCACGAGGGCGTGAGAAAACCGATAATCCCAGCCCTGCGGTACCTCGAGCAGCACACCCGCCGCGACCGCCGGCTCGAGGTCCGCCATGACCTGCTCGACCTGCTCCTCGGTGGCCGCCTGCAGCAGGTGGAGGTCGACGTCGCGCCCGATGACCGCGGCGGTCTGCAGCAGTGCGCCGGTGCGTTCGGGCAGCCGCGACAGGCGCCGCATGATGACGTCCCGCACGCTCTCCGGCACCTCGGACCCGGCCACCGCCTGCGCGCTGCCCCAGCCGTCCGGGTGCTCGCTGTCCAGCAGCCGCAACAGCTCCTTGAGGTAGAAGGGGTTGCCACCGGTGCGCTCCAGCAGCGCGGCCGCGACCGCGCCGCCGTGGCCGCCCCGGTAGCCCGGCGCGTGGCCGGTGTACTCGGCGATGTCGTCGGTGGTCAGCGCGCTCAGCCGCAGCCGTTCGGCGCCGCGCTCCTTGGCCAGCAGCGCCAGCGTCCCGCGCAGCGCCGGGTTGGCGTCGGCCGCCTCGGGGCGCAGTGTGGCGAGCACCAGGATCGGCAGGCGGTGCAGCGCGGGCGCGAGGTGCGCCAGCAGCTGCAGGGACGAGGCGTCGGCGACGTGCAGGTCGTCGATGACGAGGAACAGCGGCCGGGCCTCGGCGTGTGCGCGCAGGGTGCCCGCCACCGCCTCGTGCAGATGGAACAGGGCGGTATCCGGGTCCTCGGCGCGCCAGCGGTTCTCGTCCCGCCCGGTGAGCACGTCGAGCAGGTCCTGCCCGGCGCCGGGCTCCGGCAGGGCGCGCAGCACCTGCGCCCATGGCCAGAAGGCGGGCGTGGCGCTCGCCTCGGCGCATCGGCTCCAGGCCACGACGAGGCCGTGCTCGGCGGCGACCTGGGTCGCCCGCTCGGCCAGGCGGGACTTGCCGAGGCCGGCCTCGCCCGCGACGAGCAGTACGCCGCCGGCCCCGCCCCGTGTCAGTGCGATGCGCTCGGCGATGCGCCGCACGTCGCCGCCGCGGCCGACGAGCGGCTCGGCGGCATCCGGCGCCGCCGGTGCGGCGGTCCCGGCGACGCTGCGCGCCTCCCGCGCCGCCGGTGCCGCCAGGGAAGGTTCGTGGCGCAGAATCGCCCCCTCGAGCGCGCGCAGCTCCGGCCCGGGCGGCAGCCCCAGCTCCCCGGCCAGCAGCGTGCGGGCACGGCGAAATGCGGCCAGGGCGTCCGCCTGCCGGCCCTCGCGGTACAGCGCGAGCATCAGCTGGCCCCACGACCGCTCGCGGAAGGGCTGGCGATCCAGCATCGCCTGCGCCTGCGCGATCGCCGCGCCGTTGCGCCCGGTGCCGAGCCAGACCTCGACCAGGTCCTCCAGCGCGGCGTTGCGCACCTCGTCGAGCTGAACCACGGCCGCGGCCGCGAACGCCTCTTCGGCGAGGTCGGCCAGCGCCTCGCCGCGCCACTCGGCCAGCGCCTCGCCCAGCAACCGCTCGGCGGCGGTCAGGTCGCTGCGGTCGAGGCCCCGGCGGGCCGCCTCGACACGGGCGGCGAAGCGCACGGCGTCGACCTGCTCGCCCTCGACCGCGAGCAGGTACCCCGGATCCCGGGTGAGCAGCACCGCCGGCGGCGTGCGCGGCGGCCGGTCGGGCTCCAGGGCGCGGCGCAGCTGCGAGACGTACGCCTGCAGGGTCCCGGTCGCGCTCGACGGCGCCTCGCCGGCCCACAGGCCGTCGACGATACGGTCGACCGAGACCACGCGACCGGGCTCGAGCAGGAGCATCGCCAGCACCGCCCGCTGCTTGCGGGCGCCGAGGTCGATCGCCTCGCCGGTTGGCGTCCGCGCCTCGATCGGGCCGAGGATCCGAAAGTCGAGCCGCGCCACCGGGCCACGATAGCTTTCCCGGCGACCGGGCAGATCAGCCGAGCGATCTTCGAACCGTCCCCGGACGGACGACCCTGCTAGGTCGTGCGGCGCTTGCGGGCGGCCTCGTCGAGGCGGACCAGGTCGGGCAGGCCCTGCCGCTTCGGGCCGGCCTGCAGCGCCGGCAGCGCGGCGGCTGTCACCTCGGCCACCGCGCGATGGGCGCCGCCGCGCATCGCCTCGGTCAGCGGCGCGACCACCCGCCGCAGCACGGTCCGCCCCGAGGTCACGAGCGCGGCGATCTGCTCGCCGGTCGCGGTGCCGTCGAATCCGGGGCGGGCGGCCAGGGCCAGCAGCGCGTCCGCCGCGGCGAGGCGCACGTCGGTGCGGTGGTTCGCCAGGGTGTACGCCAGGACGAGCGCCGTCGCCGGCCCGTGCGGCCCGCCGGCGGCGGTCAGCCCGGCCAGCACGGCGGTGCCGAGGTTGCCCGAGTCGGTGCGGTCCGCGACCTGCGGGGTCAGGTGCGCGGCGGCGATCTCGCGGTGCGACGGCGTGATCATCGGCCACAGGACGATGTCGTGGGCCGGCCGCCCGTAGATGACCCGCTCTCGCGCCGCGCGCGTGTCGGCGATCTCCTCGGGCAGCGTGCCCACCTCGAGGCAGGCGAGGCGCACCGCGGGTCCAACGCCGCGCAGCGGCGCGTCCTCGATCCACACCGCCGGGTCCGAGGGCTCGCGCCCGACCCACTCGGCGAACGTCCGGCCCGCGGCCGAGCGCAGCCGCGCCGCGCTCTTGCCGACGGCGGGGTCGATCTCGCGGGGGAGCCGCAGCAGCGCCTGCGTGAGGTCGGCGTGGCCGGGCGCCCACCCGTCGCGCTCGGCCGCGGCGAGCAGTGACAGCACGCGGCCGGGGTCGACGTGACCGGCGGTCGTGGCCGGGAACGCCAGCAGGGCGGCGGGCGGGTCGCAGTCCAGGCGCCGGGCGAGCTCGGCGGTGCGCGAGTTGACGAACAGCGTCAGCGGCTGCCATCCGCGGGCCGACAACTGCCGGGGATCGACGACGGGCTGCCCGGCCGCGGCCCCGACCACCGAGGGCAGCAGGCCCTGCCACGCCGGCTGCACGCTCGCCAGGGCGCGGGCCGTCGCCTCCCGGTCGCCGCGGGCGGCCCGGACGAGGCCGTCGAGGACCAGTTCGTGCCGCAGCGGGTCAACGTGGTCGGCGAGCCAGGCGGGCAGCTCCATGACGAGGTCGTCGAGGTCCAGCGGCGGCGGCATCGCGCCGGGCAGGTCGGCGACGAGGGCGGGGCCGGCCTCGGGCGCGGCGGGCGCGACGCCGAGCAGGGCGGCGAGGCGTTCGCCGATCTCGCCCTCCATCGCCGGTACCTCGGCCAGCATCCGCTCCCGCGTGCCCGCCGGTAGCCTGGACAGGCGGGGCTCGACGAGGTCGAGGACGAGCCCGGCGAGGTCGGGCGCGGGGTGCTGGACGCCGTCGGCGAGGGCCTCGGCGAGGTCGGGCAGCAGGTCGTCGAGCGGCAGCCGGCGCAGCCAGGCCACGTGGGCGCGGACGAGCTTCTTCTCCGGGCGGATCAGCATGGCCGCGGTGACGTCGGCGAGCTCCAGGGGCTCGAGCGGCCGGACCCCGTGCACGGCGATGAGCCCGGTGTGTGCGAACCCGGCGACCGTCGAGCCGGGCGCGGCGAGCAGGCCGACCAGCTGCCCGCGGTGCGCGGCCAGCTCGTCGGCGGTGGGCGCGAGGTCGCCGAGCAGCGACAGGAACGGCGCCAGCAGGCCCGGCCGGCCGCCGGTGGCGAGGCGGCGCAGGCACCCGGCGATGAGGGTCTCGCGCGGCAGGCGTTCGGTCGCGGTCAGTTCGAGCAGCGCCGGGCGCCAGGCGGGCCCGGCGTACACGTCGCCGAACGCCTCGGCGACGCGGTCGTCGTCGAAGATGTACGGCAGCGCCCTGGGAAACCACGGGTCCTCGGCGAGGATGTCGGCGAGCGGCTGGCCGCGCCACAGCCGCACGTACTCGGCGACGGCCGCGGGCTCGTCCGGCAGGTCCTCGCCGCCGGCGCGCAGCAGCGCCTCGGTGAGCGCCCACGGCGCCGAGCCGGAGCGCGCCCGTTTCGCCAGGCCGCGCCCGACGGTGGCGCACCAGGCGGCGCCGCGGATGCGCAGCAGCGGGCCGGCGGCCTCGGCGCTCAGCGGCAGCGGCTCGGCCGGCCAGCGCCGGTTGGCGGCCTTGACGACGTCGCCGGCCCGCGCCAGGCCGGCGGCGATTGCCATCGCCTTGGCCGCGCGCCGGGTCTGGTTGATCCGGTGGGCCTGCTGCTGGGCGGCGTGCGTGAGCTGCCACCGTTCCCGGCCGCTGCCGGGGTCCCACAGGTGGGAGTCGGGGTTGCCGAGGTACGCCCGCATGGCCTCGATGCCTTCCGGGACGGTGTCGGTGGGCGGCTCGTATGCCTCGAGCACCGCGACGAGGGCCGCGCGCCCGACGGGCGTGGCCGCGGCGAGGACGTCGGCGAGCCCGTCCAGGTCGCCGCCGTCGATCCGCTCCCGCGCCGGGCCCCACAGCTCGTCCATGACGAGGCATGATGCCAGCGCCACGGCGCCGGGCGCTGCCCCGGCCGGTTCACACGACGCAGAGCTCGTTGCCCTCCGGATCGGTGAGCACGACGTGGTCGGGCCGGCCGTCGAGGTCGACCTCGGCCTGCACGGTGGCGCCGGCCGTGACGAGCGCGGCGACCTTGGCCTGCACGCGCGGCCAGCGGGTCTCCCACGGCACCGCCCGCCCGCCGCCGGCCTGCACGTCGAGGTGGACCCGGTTCTTGGCGGTCTTCGGCTCGGGCACCCGCAGGAACGAGATCCGCGGCCCGAGGCCGGACGGGTCCTCGATCGCGGTGCCGTCGTCCCACTCGTCCTCGGGCACCGCGAAGTGCCGCAGCCACTGCTCCCAGCTGTCGAACCCGGCCGGCGGCGACGCCGCGACGTAGCCGAGGGCCTCGCACCAGAACGCGGCCAGCCGGGCCGGGGACGCGCAGTCGAACGTCAGGGTGAACGGCGTCGTCATGCCGGCCAGTCTGTCGCGCGCGGCTCAGACCTGCCAGGCGAGCCGGAACGTCCGTCGCAGGTCGTCCACCCACTCGGTCGGCGTCTCCCACGGGATGAAGTGGCCGCCGCGGTCGTGTGCGGTGAGGTTCACGTGGTTGTACCAGGGCGCGCGGTCGGTGCCCAGGAAGTACTCGACCCGGCCCGACGTCGCAACGCCCGGCGGGTTCTCGTAGGCGACGAAGGTGATGCCCGTCGGGGCCTCGACCGCTGGGGTGCGCTCGTGCGACGGGGTCCACGGGTAGCGGTTGTTGTTGGCGTACGTGCGTATGGACGTGCCGATCGTGCCCGTCACCCAGTAGATGGTGGCGTGCGTGAGCAGGTCGTCCTTCGAGAAGACCGTCTCGATGTCGCCGCCGTTGTCGCTCCAGGCCGCCCAGCGCTCCAGGATCCACGACAGCATGCCGGCGGGGGAGTCGTGCAGGCCGTAGGCGAGGGTGTGCGGTGCGAGGACGTGCGCGGCCAGGTGGACCGCGAAGCGCTTCTCGAAGGCGAGGAGCTCGGCGTGTACCGGCGCGGGCAGGCCGGCGGGGATCGGCCGTCCGCCGCTGAGGTCCCAGCCGCGGTCGCCGTTGAACATGGTGAGCTTCTGACCCGAGCCGATGTGGATGCCGTACAGCTCCTGCGCGTACTTGTGGCCGAGCTGCCCGGTGACGAGCGCGCCCACGTCGCAGCCGGCGGCGGCGTACCGCGGGAAGCCCAGCACCCCGGTCATCAGCTCGTGCCACAGGTCGGCCATGGCGGAGAAGTTCATGCCGGGCCGGGTGCCGGAGAAGCCGAAGCCGGGCAGCGACGGGACGATGACGTCGAAGGCGTCGGCCGGGTCGCCGCCGTGCGCGGCCGGGTCGGCGAGGGGGTCGACGACCCGCGACCAGTGCCAGAACGTCCACGGCCAGCCGTGGCTGAGGATCAGCGGGCGCGGGTCGGGGCCGGCGCCGGGGCGGCGCATGAAGTGGATCGGCACGCCGGACACCTCGACGCGGTAGTGCTCGTAGGCGTTGATGGCCCGCTCGGCGCGGCGCCAGTCGAACGCGTCGCGCCAGTACTCGACGAGCTCCCGCAGCCGCGCGCGGGGCACGCCGTAGTGCGGGTCGTCGTAGCCGGGGCCGTCGGGCCAGCGGGTCAGCTCGAGGCGGCGGCGCAGGTCGTCGAGGACGTCGTCGTCCACGTGGATCGGGGCCGGCGTGAGGGGGAACGACATCCGGGGCCTCTATTCGTGCAGTTGCGTGATGTGGGCGAGGGCCGGCAGCGCGTGCGCGATCGCCGCACGCTCCTGCGCGCTGAGGCCGGCCACGAGCCTGCGCAGGTGCCCGATGCGGTCGTCGCGGCGGCCGTCGACGATCGCGGCGCCGGCCGGCGTGATGCGCACGAGCACGGCTCGGCCGTCGCTGGGGTCGGGGCGGCGCTCGACGAGCCCGTCGCGCTCGAGCTTGGTCACGATCTGCGTCACCGCCGACTGGGTGACCTGCTCGCTCGCGGTGAGCTCGGTCAGCCGCATGGGCCCGAGCCGGGCGAGGGTGTGCAGCACGGACAGCGTCGTGAAGCTCAGCCGCTGGATCGACGGCAGCCGGATGAACATCCGCACGAAGCTCTCCAGCACGCCGGTCAGCTCGGCGACGTCGAGGTCGTCATCGGGCACGGCCAAACTGTAACAGAAACTAATGCATTTTCTGATGTACTTCCGGTGGCCGGACTTTTGACTTTCGCGACAAAAGTTCCGTCCTATTGAGCGATTCGGTAACGTCGGGCGAGTCATTGAGGCATTCGAATGTCACAAAGTCTGGGAGGCGATGCCGCCATGCAGGACCCCGCCACCACACCGCTGACCCGCCGCCGGATCCTCGGCGCCACCGCCGGGGCCGCCGCCCTGGCCGCCGGCGCGTCGCTCGGCGCCGCACCCGCCGCCGCGTCCGACGCCGCCGCGTCCGACGCGCAGCACGGCCGACCGCAGCGGGTGCCGCGCGAGCAGATCAGCGTGCAGCTGTACACCTTGCGCGACCAGCTCAATGTCGACCTCGACGGCAGCCTGGCCGAGCTGCGCCGCATCGGCTACACCCGCATCGAGCACGCCGGCTTCGTCGGCCGCAGCGCCGCGCAGTTCCGCGCCGCGCTGGACGCCGCCGGCATCCGCGCCACGTCGGGCCACGTCGGCATCCCGCAGCCGTTCGACGCCTCCGCCTGGGAGCGGGCGCTCGAGGACGCCAACGTCGTCGGCAACCGCTACATCGTGCACCCGTTCTTCGGCATCGACGCGAGCACCGGGCAGCCGATCCGCAACTCGGCGCTGTACCACGCGATGGCCCGCGACCTCAACCGCGCCGGCGCCCTGGCCCGGCGGGCGGGCATCGACTTCGGCTACCACAACCACAACCTGGAGTTCACCCGCCAGGACGGTGGCCAGCGCACCGGTTACGACATCCTGACCGCGGAGACGGACCCGTCGCTGGTCCACCTGGAGGTCGACCTGTTCTGGGCGTGGGTCGGCGCCGCGGACCCGGTCGACCTGATCGCGAAGCACCGCGGCCGCATCCGCCAGGTCCACGTGAAGGACCTGAACACGGCGCGCAGCTTCGAGGACGCGGGCTCCGGCCTGATCGACTTCGGCCGGATCTTCGCACACGCCCGCGAGGCCGGCATCGCCGAGTACATCATCGAGCGCGACGACGCCGGAACCCCGCCCCGCGTCCCCGCCGACGCCCTGACCACGGCCCGCAACGGCTTCCAGTACCTCGACGCCCTGCGCTACTGACCGAAGGGTGTCGAGCACCCCGGGTCAGCTGGTCAGCGCAGGTGCGCGAAGGCCTGGCTCGGGGTGCTCACGGTCCCGCATGTCCAGCAATCACCATGCCGTCAGGCATATCGGCAACACGGCTGATCAGCGATTGTGCCGGGCTCGGACCGCTGTATTGCCCGCCAGTTTGTCCGGCATTAACCTGACGCTCCTAGATTCCGGCGAGCACCGAATGAGAAGGAGCCCCAACAATGTCCGCTCTGCTCTCCGCCATCGCGGTCGAGGTGGTCAGCGCCCTGCTGATCTCGCTCATCGTCGCCGGGGTCCGTCGCCTCTTCAGCGACAAGGCCGTCCGCACCGCCTGAACCGGCGGGGCCGGCGCCCGAAACGGGTCATCCGGCCCCTGCTCACGATCCGTGGTTGATCGCGCCCGGCCAGGGTAGGCGCCTCCCTTCGGGAGGTACTGACCCATGACCACAACCACGCAGACAGGAAAGCGCACCCGACCGCAGGCGCTAGCCGCCAGCTCGGCGGCGCAGACCGCAACGCGGCGCCGCGGCATGGCGCAAAAGGCGGCCGGGCCGGGCCGCACGGAGCCGACGACGACCGCGTCGGCCCGCTCGGCGTCGAAGCCGGATCAGCGGGCGGGGCGGACGGCCGGACGGGCGAAGGCGCTACCGGCCCACGCCGAGGCCGCGCCCGAGACCGAGCTCGTGACGTGGCAGGACGTGCGAATGCCGAACCTCAAGGTGCCGGTGTTCCACGTACCGCAGAACGTACAGTCCAGAATCGCGAACGTCAGGTGGACGGGCCGCACCGTCACGTCCGCCATTCCGATGCCGCAGCCCAAGCAGTTGCTGTACTACGGAGGCGTCGGCGCGCTAGCCGCGCTCGGCGTACTGGAATGGCCGGTTGCCGTGGCGGCAGCGGCCGGGGTGTGGGTGGCGACGCACTCGCGTCGCACCGCAGCCACCGCCGGGTAGTGACACGAACCGGGAGCCGACCGTCCCGCGGCCGGCGCAAAGCGTGGGCGCGGGACGGCTTGGCACACATCGAGGTCCGTGGCGCCCGGCATCTGATCACCGCCGAGCAGGGCAGGCTGCTCGAGCACGCTGTCGAGAAGCTGCACGGCGTGGACTGGGCGGCGTGGAACGCGATGCTGGGCCGGCTGCTCGTCAGCTTCGACGAGGATGGGCTCGACCTGGACAGCCTCATCGAGACGGTCGCGGAGGCCGAGTCCGAACACCTCCCCGCCGACGTGGCCGGCGGGCGGGGAACCGTGGACGCGAAGACCCGTCATCAGATCACGCTGACCGCCGACGTTGTGGCCGCCGCCGGATCGTTCGCGGCGCGGCGCCTGCGGCTGCCCAAGGCGCCGCTCGAGCTGGCCGCCATCGTCGCGATGGTCGACCACCTGCCGGGTGTGCGCACCCGCCTGCGCCAGGCGCTCGGCCATCACAACGCCGATCTGCTGGTATCCGCGGTTGCGGCGACCATCAACGCCGCGAGCCAGGCCGAGCTGTCCTCGATCGCGGACGCCGCCCTGCGCGTGGTGCTGCTGCAGGAGGAGTCGGAACAGCGCAAGACCTGGCGGCGCAGGGCGGCCGACCTGGCGGGCAACGCCGCCGCAGGCCGTGCCGAAAGCCAGGACGACGACCGGCCGGGCGCGCTGCCGGACGGCCCGGTCGAGCGGTACGCGCAGCGGATCAGCATGGTGACGATGCTCGTCGCCGCCGCGGTCACGGCGATGCCGGCGGGCGTGCGCCGCGCGGCCCGGGTGCTGGCGGCCGGTTCGCCGGTCCCCGCGCTCGCGGGGCGTGAGGCGTTCGCGGGCGGGCTCGGCCGGCTGCTCGCGCGCCGCAACGTGCTCGTCCGCGACCGTGCCGCGCTGCGCCGGCTGGACCGGGTCGACACGGTGGTCATCGACGCCGCCGTGCTGACCGGCGGCCGGCAGGTCATCACCCACGTCGTGCCCGTGCACGGGACGGTCGAGGCCGCCTGGGAGGCCGCGACGCGGCTCGTCGGCGGCCCCGGCGGCACGCTGCCGGCCGGCGCCGACGGCTGGGCGCTCACCGACCTGCGCAGCCTGGACACCCAGATCCCCGACGCCGTCCTGGCCGACGCGCGCGCCCACGACGGTGTGCGGGCGAAGCTGTACGCGCTGACCCGGGACGGCGGCGCCGCGGCCGTGGTGCTCGTGGAGCCGGCGCTGGATCCGCTGACCGCGGCGCTGATCGCGGCCGGCCGCCAGGCCGGTTCCGTCCTGCTGGCCGGCGCCCCGGCCGGGATCCGCGCCAGGGTGCCGGCGGACGGCACCGTCGCCGGGGGCTCGCGCCTCGCCGCGTCGATCCGGGCGCTGCAGGCCGACGGGCACGTCGTGCTGCTCATCGGGGAGCGCAACGACGCCGCGCTCGCCGCGGCGGACTGCAGCTTCGGCGTGCTGCGTGAGGACCGGCGGCCACCGTGGGGCGCCCACCTGATGGGCGGACCCGGCCTGGAGACGGCCTGGCTGCTGCTCGAAGCGGTGACGGTGGCGCGGGCCGTGAGCCGGCGCAGCACCCATGTGGCGATGCAGGGTTCGGCGGTCGGCGCGCTGCTGGGGGTGGCGGAGACCGAGCGGCGCGGCGCCCGCCGTGCGGCGACCGCCACGGCCGTCGCGCAGGCGGCCGGCATCGTCAGCGCGATGTGGTCGGCGCGCGGCCTGTCCCGCCGGACCCCGCCAGCGCCGGCCGTCGACGTAGCCTGGCACGCGCTGCCCGTCGAGGCGGTCATGCGGGCCCTGGACACGTCGCAGCACGGGATCGAGGAGGCGGACGCGGACCGGCGCCGGCGGGCCCTGGTCACGGCGGAGGCGCCCGCGGCCGCCGGGCGGGGGTTGCTCGGCACCATCCTCGGTGAGCTCGACACTCCGCTGACCCTGCCGCTGGCCGCCGGTGCCATCCTCTCCGCCGTGACCGGGTCGACGAGCGACGCGGCGCTGGTCGTCGCCGTCATCCTGGCCAACGCGGTGCTGTCCGGCGTCCAGGACGTGGCGGCCCGGCGCGCGCTGCGCCGGCTGGTGAGCGAGGCAACGCCGCGGGTCCGGCTGCGCCGCGACGGCGTCGACCGGGTCGCCAGCCTCGACGAGCTGGTGCCGGGCGACGTCATCCTCCTGGACCCGGGCGACGCGGTGCCGGCGGACTGCCGGCTGCTCGAGACCGCCGGCCTGGAGATGGACGAGTCCCCGCTGACCGGCGAGTCCGTGCCGGTCGCCAAGGGCGCCGCCGCCACCCGCGCGGCCGCGATCGCCGAGCGCGCCAGCATGGTGTACGCCGGCACCACCGTCGCCGCGGGATCGGCCACGTGCATCGTGGTGGCGACCGGTCCGGACACGGAGGCCGGCCGCAATGCCCTCATGGCGCTGCAGGAACCGCCGAAGAGCGGAGTCCAGCAGCGGCTGCGCGAGCTGACCAAGGCATCGCTGCCGGTGGCGGGGGCCGCCACGGCCGCGCTGTTCGGCACCGGCCTGCTCCGGGGCCGGCTGGCCGAGTCGATCAACAGCTCGGTTGCGCTCGGGGTCGCCGCGATTCCCGAGGGGCTGCCCTTCATCGCAACCGCGGCCGAGCTCAGCGCCAGCCGCCGGCTGTCCCGGCGCAACATCCTCGTCCGCGATCCCCGCGCGATGGAGGCGCTCGGCCGGGTCGACGTGATCTGTTTCGACAAGACCGGCACCCTGACCGAGGGACGCATCGCGCTACGCGCCGTCTCCGACGGCCGTGCGCGCGTGCCGATGGACGGGCTCACCCCGCGGCACCGGGACATCCTCGCCGCCGCGCTCCGTGCGAGCCCGGCCCCCAACGGGCAGGAGGCCCTGCCCCATCCGACCGACCAGGCGGTCGTGGTCGGTGCCGCGGCGGCCGGCGTCACCACCGGCGAGGCCGCCGACGGGTGGCGTGCCGTCCGCGAGCTGCCGTTCGAGCCGGCACGCGGGTTCCACGCCGTCCTCGGTGCGGCGAACGCCGGCCAGGTGATCAGCGTCAAGGGCGCGCCGGAGATCACGCTGCCGCGCTGCGTGAGCTGGCGCGTGAACGGCGAGTCGCGGCCGCTGACGCAGGCCGACCGGCGAGAGATCGAGGCGGAGGTCGACCGGATGGCCCGGCAGGGGCTGCGGGTGCTCGCGATCGCGGAGCGGGCGGCGTCGGCCCGGCGCCGCCTCGACGACGAGCGCGTCGACGAGATGCAGTTCCTCGGCCTGCTGGGGCTGGCCGACCCGACCCGCCCGAGCGCCGCCGAGGCGGTCGACCGGCTGCGCCGCGCCGGCATCAAGGTGGTCATGCTCACCGGCGACCATCCCAGCACCGCGGCGGCGATCGCCGCCGAGCTCGACCTGCTCGACGGCGGCGCCGTGGTGACCGGGCCGGAGCTGGACAGCGCCGAGGCCGACGACGCGATCGTCGACGCGCTGGTGTCCAAGGCATCAGTCTTCGCGCGGGTGAGCCCCGCGCACAAGGTCGCGGTGGTCCGCGCGCTGCACCGGGCCGGGCGCAGCGTCGCGGTCACCGGCGACGGCGCCAACGACGCGCCGGCCATCCGGCTCGCCGACGTCGGCATCGCGCTCGGCGAGCAGGCCACGGCCGCGGCCCGCCATGCGGCGGACCTGATCGTGCTGGACGGACGGATCGAGACGATCGTCGACGGGGTGGTCGAGGGGCGCGCCATGTGGGCGTCGGTCCGTGAGTCGCTGGCGCTGCTGCTCGGCGGGAACCTCGGCGAGATCCTCTTCACCGTCGGCGGATCCCTCGTCTCGGCGACGCCACCGCTCAACGCGCGGCAGATCCTGTTCGTCAATCTCATGACGGACCTGCTGCCCGCGATCACGGTCGCCGCCCGGCCGCCGACGCACGTCAGCCCCGACCAGCTGGTCCGCGAGGGGCCGGAGGCGTCGCTGGGCACGGCGCTGACCGGCAACGTGGTCCGCCGCGCGGTGGCGACCTCGGCAGCCACGGCGGGCGCGTGGCTGACCGCGAAGGCGACCGGTACCGCCGGGCGCGCCAGCACTGTGGCGCTGGCGTCCCTGGTCGGCGCGCAGCTGGGCCAGACCGCGCTGCTGTCCGGCGGGGACCCGGTGGTCCTCGGCGCCGCCGGCGCCTCCGCCGCGGCGCTGGTCGGTGTCGTACAGACCCCGGGCCTGAGCCAGTTCTTCGGCTGCCGGCCGATCGGGCCGGTGGCCTGGGGAATCGTCCTGGCCGCGACGGCGGCCGGCACGACCCTCGGGGCGCTGCGGATACCGGTACCGCTGCCGGGTCTTCGGGCCGAACCGTCCGAACCTGGCGAACCTGGCGAACCGGCCTGAACGTCACCGTGCGCCGTCGATGCGTCGGCACGCCTTCACGATGACAGATACGAGGCGAGCAGTGCCTGCCAGGCGGCGGGGGCGTCGAGATGGGCGTCGTGGCCCGCACCGGCGATGACGGTGTGGTGAACCTCTGGTCGCTCTGCGCGCATGCGGGCGTCCTCGTCGGCGGGCACCGTGCCGCGCTCGCCGCGCACCAGCAGCGTCGGCGCGGCGATCGAGGACCATTCGGCCCAGCGGGCCTCGGCGGCGACCGGGGCGATCGCCGCCTCCATCACGTCGGCGTCGAAGCGGGGGCGCAGGCCGTCGGGGGTCTCGTCCAGGTCGGCGGCGAGCGCGCGGGCGGTCGGGGTCCCGCCGAGGTGCGCCGCCGCCGACTCCCGGTCGGCGAACGGCACCGGCCAGGAGGCGAACCAGCGGCCGAGCCGGGCCGGGTAGTCCTCGTCGCCGGGTGCGGTCCCGCCGACGCCGGCCTCGAGCATGACGAGGCGGCTCACGAGGCGGGGGTACCACGCCGCCACCAGCATCGCCGTGTGCCCGCCCATCGACTGGCCGACCAGCGCCGCCGGGCGGCCGCCGCACAGGTGCTCGACGACGGCGGCCGCATCGGCGGCGTACGCGCGGCGGGAGACGTCGGCCGGGCGGCGGGTGCTGCGGCCGTGGCCGCGCTGGTCGGGCACGACGACGCGGTGCCGCGGCGCGAGGGCCTCGGCGGTCGGGCGCAGCTCCTCAGCGGCGCCGGCCAGGCCGTGCAGCAGCACCACGGGCGGAGCGCCGGCGGCGCCGCCGGCCAGGCAGGACAGGGTCACGCCGCCGCGGCGCACCTCGACGCGGCGCAGCTCATCGAAGGGTTGCACACGTTGATCATCGCAAAGAGCCGTGGCATCGGTACCGCATGATGCAGGCTAGGGTTCGGGCGTGGACGACTACCTCGCCCGGATCGGCGCCGACCGCCCGCAGCGGCCCGACCTCGGCGCCCTGCGTGTCCTGCATCGCGCCCACCTGGGCACCGTGCCGTTCGAGAACCTCGGCATCCACCTCGGCGAGACCGTCCGGCTCGACGACGAGGGGCTGCTCGACAAGATCGTGCGGCGGCGCCGCGGCGGCTTCTGCTACGAGCTCAACGGGGCGTTCGCGCTGCTGCTGCGCCACCTCGGGTACACCGTGACCATGCACGCGGCCCGCACCTGGGGCGGCGACGGCTACGGCATCCCGTTCGACCACCTGGCCCTGCAGGTCCACCTCGACGGCGTGCCGTGGCTCGTCGACGTCGGCTTCGGCCGGTTCATCCACCACCCGATCCGCCTCGACACCACCGAGCCGCAGCCCGACCCGGGCGGCGTCTTCCTCGTCACGCCGCACGACAACCCGGCCGGCGCGCCCGACCTCGACATCACCCGCACCGGCGGCGAGCACGAGTACCGCCTCGACGCCCGCCCCTACGAGCTGCCCGACTTCGCCCCGACCTGCTGGTACCAGCAGACCTCGCCGCAGTCGCACTTCACCCGCTCGCTGACGTGCTCGCGCCTCACCGACGACGACGGCCGGGTCACGCTGTCCGGCAACCGGCTCATCCGCACCACCGCCGCCGGCCGCGACGAGCGGACCCTCACCGACGCCGGGGCCCTCGAGGCGTACCGCGCCGAGTTCGGCATCGAGCTCAGCCGCCTGCCGGTGGTGGCACACCCGGCGACCCCGGCGTGACCAGGCCCGTCTCGTAGGCGACGACGATCGCCTGCGCCCGGTCGCGCAGCCGCAGCTTCGACAGGATCCGCGCCACGTGCGTCTTCACCGTCGCGTCGCTCAGGTGCAGGCTCCCGGCCAGCTCGGCGTTGGACAGGCCGCGGGCCAGCAGCGCCAGCACCTCCACCTCGCGCGGCGTCAGCGTCGACAGGTCGCGGTGCAGGGTGGCGGTGCGCGCGTCGCGGGCCGCGTAGCGCTCGATGAGCCGCCGGGTGATCGCCGGCGCCAGCAGCGCGTCGCCGGCCCGCACCAGCCGCACCGCCGCCACCAGCTGCTCGGGGCTCACGTCCTTGAGCAGGAAGCCGCTGGCACCCGCCGACAGCGCCGCGTACACGTACCGGTCCAGGTCGAAGGTGGTGAGGATGACGACCCGGGGCGCGCCGGCCGCGTCGCCGGACAGGATGCGGCGGGTCGCCTCGAGGCCGTCCATCTCCGGCATCCGCACGTCCATGAGCACCACGTCCGGCACCGTGCGCCGGACCGCCTCGACGGCCTCGACGCCGTTGGCGGCCTCCGCGACGACGTCGATCCCGTCGGCGGTGAGGATCATCCGGAAGCCGGTGCGCACCAGCGCCTGGTCATCGGCGATCACAACCCGTAGCGACCCGGTGTCGTTCAAGCGCCCTCCCCGGTGAGCGGGATCTCGGCCAGCACGCGGTAGCCGCCGGTCGGTCGCGGGCCCGCGGTGAGCGTCCCGCCGTAGACGGCCAGCCGCTCGCGCAGCCCGATCAGTCCGCGGCCGCTGCCGTGCGCGCCGGCCGCCGGTGCGCCGCCGTCGTCGAGGACCTCGACCCGCAGTACCGTATCCGAAGCCGACACCGTCACGTGGACGCTCGCGCCCGCGGCGTGCTTGACCGCGTTGGTCAGCGCCTCCTGCACCACCCGGTAGGCGGTCAGCCCCAGGCCGGGCGGCACGTCGGGCGTCTGCAGCGACACCTCGACCGGCACGCCGGTCTCCCGCACGCGGGCGGCCAGGTCGGCGATCTCCGGCAGGCTCGGCTGCGGGGCGAGGTCGTTGCCGTCGTTGTCGACGGTCAGCAGCCCGATCACCTGGCGCAGCTCCGTCATCGCCGCCCGCCCGCCGGCCTCGACGGCCAGCAGCGCCTCCTTCGCCAGGTCCGGCGCGGTGTCCATCACCTTGCGCGCCGCGCCGGCCTGCACCACCATGACGCTCACGTTGTGCGTGACGACGTCGTGCAGCTCGCGGGCCAGCCGCGCCCGCTCCCGGTCGACGGCCAGCTGCGTGGCCGTCTCATGCTCGTGTTCGAGCGTCTTGGCCCGCTGCCGCCAGCTGTGGATCGCATTCGCGGCCAGCCCAACCGACGACAGCAGCAGGAACGTCGCCAGCCCCGACGGCAGGCTCGGCAGGATGTCGCGGTTGTCGCCGACCACCAGCGCGGCGGCGAGCACGACGCTGGTCACCGCCAGGTTGCGATACCGGCTGTACATCGGGGCGCTGTAGGCGGCGATGACGGACGCGACGACCGTCCACGTCGGGTCAGCGTCCATGCGGTACACCCGGAACGCACACACCGCGATGACGAGGAACGAGGCGAGGGGGTACCGGCGGCGGGTGGCGAGGGGCAGCGCGGTCAGCGCGGCGACGACGAGCAGCCAGCCGGCCTGGTTGCCGTCTTCTGCCGGCACCCAGACCCCGTCCGGGAACGGTTGCTCCGGCGCGAGCGGCGCCTTCGGCTCCAGCCGGTTGCGCAGGTCGGGCGTCTCCCGCGGGTCGATGGGAGCGGCCTGGCGCGGTTCGAACACGAAGCGCGGCACGTCGGCGTCGCGCTGGTTCGGCTCGGTGGCCCCGTTGACCGCGCCCACGCACAGCACGAAGGCCAGGATGACGTCCGCGGCGATCGCCCAGCCGCTCAGCCGGGGCGGCTGGCCGGGCGTGGAGACCCGCAGCCACGCCACCGCCGTCTGCCAGCCCCGCCTGATCCGTTCCCGCCACCTCACCCGCACAGTCTGGCCGACACCCCGGCGGCGGCGCGTCCCGACCGGTGTGTACATCGCAATGATGACGCCGGCGGGCATCCGCATCACGGGCGAGGCGAAACCGCCACCGCGGCCGACGTGCCCGGCCCGTCCGCGCCAATAGCGTCCGCAACCATGACCGAAGCAGGCGTACTCATCGAGTTCGACGACGTGACCAAGCAGTACGACGGCGGGACGGCGGCACTGTCCGGGCTCACCCTGCGGGTGCGCACCGGCGAGGCGCTCGCCGTTCTCGGCCCGTCCGGCAGCGGCAAGTCCACGCTGCTCAACCTCATCGCCGGCCTGGACAAGCCGACCAGCGGCACCGTGACCGTCGACGGGGTCCGCGTCGACCGGCTCGGCGAGGCCGCGTCCGCGCAGTACCGGCGCCGCCGCATCGGCATGGTCTTTCAGTTCTTCAACCTGCTCGACGACCTGACGGTGCTCGACAACGTGCTGCTGCCGGCCCAGCTGTCCGGGGTACCGCGGCAGAAAGCCCTGCAACGCGCCGACGAGCTGCTGACGTACCTGGGCGTCGCCCGCCACGCCAAGGCGTTCCCCGGCCGGCTGTCCGGCGGCGAGCGGCAGCGGGTCGCCGTCGCCCGGGCGCTCATGAACCGCCCGCCGCTGCTGCTCGCCGACGAGCCGACCGGCGCCCTGGACACCGCGTCCGGCCAGGAGGTCCGCCAGCTGCTCACCGAGCTCAACCGCGACGGCCAGACGCTGCTGCTCGTCACGCACGACCTGGCCCTGGCCGAGGCGTGCGCGACCCGCACCATCTCCCTCGTCGACGGCCACCTCGCCGCCACCGGGGTGCCGGCGTGAGCGCGGGCCTCGGCCGGGTCGTCCGCGCCGGCGGGCGCCGCCGGGTCCAGACGGTCGTCATGACCCTCACGACGCTGCTGGCCGTCACCGCCTCCGTCCTCGCGGTCGGGCTGCTCGTCGCCGCCTCCGAACCGTTCGCGCGGGCCTTCGCCCGCCAGCACGGCGCGCACCTCACCGCCCAGTTCGACGCCGCCAAGGCCACCGCCGAGCAGCTGTCCGCCACCGCGCACGCCGCGGGGGTGACCGCCGCCGCCGGGCCGTTCCCGACCGTGGACCTGCAGCCGCGCACCGTCACCGAGCGGCAGTTCGGCCCGCCGCCCGGCATCGACCTTCCGTCGATGACGATCGTCGGGCGGCCCGACCCCGGCACCGACCTCGACGTCCTCGAGCTCACCGACGGCAAGTGGCCCACCGGGCCCGGCGAGATCGTCTTCTCCGCCCGAGACGGGGGAGGGGGCACGTTCGCAGTCGGCGACGAGGTCATGTTCCCGGCCGCGCCCGGCTCGCCGAAGGTCAAGGTCGTCGGCCTGGCCCGCTCGGTCGGCAGGACCGCGCAGGCGTGGGCGCTGCCCGCCACCGTCACCTCGCTCACCGGATCGAACCCGGCCGGGTTCCAGATGCTCTACCGCTTCTCCAAGGCCGCCACCGACGCCGACATGACCGCCGACCGGGACGTCATCTCCGCCGCGGTACCGCAGGACGCGCTGCAGGGCAGCGCCTCCTACCTGCAGGTCAAGACCGACGCGGAGAAGGTGGCGGCCACGTTCGCGCCCTTCGTCATCGCCTTCGGCGTCCTGGGCCTGGCCATGTCGGTGCTCATCATCGGCATCGTCGTCAGCGGCGCCGTCAGCTCCGCCACCCGGCGCATCGGCATCCTCAAGGCCCTCGGCTACACCCCGGCGCAGGTCGCCCGCGCCTACGTCGGCCAGGCCCTGATCCCCGCCACCATCGGCGCGCTGCTCGGCATCCCGCTGGGCAACCTCGCCGCGATCCCGATCCTGTCGGAGGAGGGCGACGCGTTCGGCACCGGCGCCGCCACCCTCGACTGGTGGGTCTCCGTCGTGGTACCCGTCGCCGCGCTCGCCGCCGTCGTCGCCACCGCGTTCGTCCCGGCGCTGCGGGCCGGCCGGCTGCGCACCGTCGACGCCCTCGCCGTCGGGCGCACCCCGTCGCTCGGCCGCGGCCGCGCCGCCCGGCACCTGCTCGGCCGGCTGCCGCTGCCCCGCCCGATGAGCCTCGGCCTCGCCAACCCGTTCACCCGGCCCGGCCGCTCGGCGACGATCGCCGCCGCGGTCGCCCTCGGCGCCCTCGGCGTCACCTTCGGCGTCGGCCTGGCCCTGTCCGTCGGCGGGGTGCAGACCGCGCTCAACCGGCGCGACTCCGGCGACGTGATGGTGTACATGGCGGGACCGCAGGAGGCGCGCATGACCCGGCCCGGCGCGCCCACGATGCCGGACCCGGACCCGGCGGCGGTCCAGGCGGCGATCAAGGCCCAGCCGGGCACGGTGCGGTACTTCGGCAGCAACATCGGCGAGCTCACCGTCGCCGGGATCACCGGCGCCACCCAGGTCGTCATGTTCGACGGCGACGCCACCTGGGGGACGTACGAGATGGTCGCGGGCCGCTGGTTCGACGGCCCCGGCGAAGCGGTCGTCCCCAGCGCCTTCCTCGACTCCGCCGGCGTGAAGATCGGCGACACGCTCACCCTGAGCAACGCCGGGCACACCGCCACCGTCCGCATCGTCGGCGAGGTCCTCGACCTGAGCTCCGACGGCCACCGGATCATCACCGACGTCCGCTCGGTGTCCGGCCTCGACCTCAAGCAGAACTTCGGCGGCGAGACGTTCCACGTCGACGTCGCCGACGGCACCGACATGAAGAGCTACCTGGCCGCGATCAACCAGCAGGTCGAGGACAAGGGCGGCCACGCCGAGCTCAACGTCGGCGAGATCAGCCAGACCGTCGTGGCGATGGACACCCTCGCCGGCACGCTCACCCTGCTGCTCGTCGCCGTCGCCGGCCTCGGCGTGCTCAACACCGTCGTGCTGGACACCCGCGAGCGCGTCCACGAGCTCGGCGTGTTCAAGGCCCTCGGCATGGCGCCGCGGCAGACGGTCGCGATGGTGCTCACGTCGGTCGCCGGCATCGGCCTGCTCGCCGGCCTCGTCGGCGTGCCGGCGGGGATCGCCGTGCACGACTGGATCCTGCCGCGGATGGGGCACGCGGCCGGCACCCGGTTCCCGCCGCACATCCTGGACGTGTACGGGCCGCTGCTGCTCGCCGGGCTGTTCCTCGGCGGCCTGGTGATCGCCCTGGCCGGCGCCCTGCTGCCGGCCGGCTGGGCGGCCCGCACCAGCACCGCCCGGGCCCTGCGCACGGAGTAACGGCCCTCGGATGTCACGTTTCCACGTGGTGCCTTGTCTTCAAGGGGGTAGGCAAGGCACTACGTGGAAGGGCTTTCTCATGCGAGTCTTCGTCACCGGGGCCACCGGGGCGCTCGGCCGGCACCTGGTGCCCGGCCTGGTCGCAGCCGGCCACGAGGTCACCGCCACCACACGGTCCCCGGCCAAGGTCGCCGGCCTGCGCGCCGCGGGCGCCGACGCCGTCTTCGTCGTCGACGGGCTGGACCGCGAGGCGCTGATCGAGGCGGTGTGCCACGCCGCGCCCGAGGTCATCGTGCACCAGATGACCGCCCTCGCCGCGATGCGCAGCCTGCGCCGCGTCGACCAGGAGTTCGCCGCCACCAACGCGCTGCGCACCCGCGGCACCGACAACCTCCTCGAGGCCGCCAGGCTCGCAAACACGCCACGGGTCGTCGCGCAGGGCCACAACTTCGTGTACGAGCAGACCGGCGGCCCGGTCAAGACCGAGACCGACCCGATCGTCGAGCACCCCATCCCGGCCGCGGCCCAGACGCTGGCCGCGATCAAGTACGTCGACCGGATCGTCCCGCAGCGCGCCCCCGAGGGCATCGTCCTGCGCTACGGCACCTTCTACGGCCCCGGCGCCTCCGAGCCGATGCTCGACGGCATCCGCAAACGCCAGGTGCCGATCATCGGTGCTGGCACCGGCGTCTGGTCGTTCATCGAGGTCTCCGACGCCGCCGCCGCGACACTCGCCGCCGTCGAACGCGGCGAGCCCGGCGTCTACAACGTCGTCGACGACGACCCGGCGCCGGTCGCGCAGTGGCTGCCGTACCTCGCCGAGGTCGCCGGCGCGAAGCCGCCGCTGCACCTGCCCGCGTGGCTCGCCCGCCCCCTGGCCGGCCCGTTCGTCGTCGCCCAGATGACCACGGCGCGCGGCGCCTCGAACGAGAAGGCGCGCAAGAAGCTCGGCTGGGTGCCGCGCTACCCGAGCTGGCGGGAGGGCTTCCGTGCCTGGGTCAACGCCTGACTCCATGCCTGATTCCGCGCCTGACTCCACGGCTGGCTCCGCGGGGGCTGAGCGCTTCCGCCCGCTGCTGTTCTCCATCGCTTACGGCATGACCGGCTCGGTCGGCGACGCGGAGGACATCGTCCAGGACGCCTACCTCGGGCTGACCCGCGCCCAGCAGTCCGGCACGCGCGTCACCGACCCGAAGGCGTACCTGACCACGGCCGTGACCCGCCTCGGCATCAACCACCTCCGCTCGGCCCGCGTCCGCCGCGAGACCTACGTCGGCGACTGGCTGCCCGAGCCCGTCGTCGTCCCGCCCGGCCCCGCGGAGCACGCCGAACTCTCCGACGCCTTGTCGATGGCCTTTCTGGTACTGCTGGAGGCCCTCTCCCCGGTCGAGCGCGCCGTCTTCATGCTCCGCGAGGTCTTCGGCTACGCGTACCCGGACGTCGCGCGCCTCATCGGCAAGAGTGAGGTCAACTGCCGCCAGATCTTCGCCCGCGCCCGGCAGCGCATCTCCGCCGCGCCCGCCACGCCCGCGATGAGCCGGGCCGTGGGGGAGGAACTCGCCCGCCGCTTCTTCGCCGCCGCGGCCGGCGGCGACCTGGACGCCCTGCTCGGCCTGCTCGCCCCCGACGTCGTGCTGTTCGGCGACGGCGGCGGCAAGACGCAGGTCGTCGGCCACCCCCTCGCGGGCCGCGACCGCGTCGCGCGCCTCCTGGCCGGCCTGTTCCGCCGCGGCCGCACCCTCGGCGTGGTGCTGCGCCCCGCATGGGTCAACGCCCGCCCCGGCGGCGTGCTGTACGACGCCGAGGACCGGGTCATCGCCGTGTTCGAGCTCGCCGTCGCGGATGGCGCGGTCCAGACCATCCGCAGCGTGGTCAACCCCGACAAGCTCGGCCACCTCGGCCCCGTCTCCGACCTGGCGCGGGTCTCCGGCGTGATGTGACACCGCGTAGGGTTCCGATGCATGGAACTGCAGCGCCGCCGCCGTTCGTTGGGCCTGGCCGTCCTCGTCGTCGTGTTCGGCCTGGTCGCCCTGGTCTGCGCATGGGGCGCCGTCAACACGGCCACGCGGATCGTCTACGCGGCCTGCGGCGTGCTCGCCCTGCTCATCGGCACCGTGCTCATGCGCGACGAACTGCGCCCGTTCCGCTTCGTCATCAACGCGGACGGCCTGACCCTGCGCGACGGCACCACGCTCGCCTGGTCGCAGGTCGACCGGATCATCCTGGACGAGCCGACCCCGCCCGCCACGTCGGGCCCGCACCTGATCCTGCAGCCCGGCGACCGGATCGTGCTCAAGCTCGACGAGGTCAAGCAACCCCAGGCCCAGATCGCCGAGGCCCTGCAGCGCTACGCCGGCGACCGCTTCGACAACCGCATGGCCCGCCGCGGCGACCGCGCCGAGTTCCTCGTCGTGCTGCGCGGCTACGAGCCCGGCCGCGTCGACAACCTGCTCCGCCGGGCCGGCGACGCACTACTCTCGGGCGACCCCGCGCAGCGCGCCGAGGCCCGGGAGGCCCTGGAGAACCCCGACCTGCTGGTCGCGATGCGCGGCTACGACCGCGCCCAGGTCGACGCCCACCTGCGCAAGCTGGCCGCCCGCCTCACCGACTAGCGTTGCGTCACGACAGATAGCGCTGCGTGACCGGCTCGGTGATCGGTTAGGTGGCGGATGGTAGGGTGAAACTGCGGAACAGGGGAGCGTGCCCCACCTCTCCGATTCAGCGATAGCCTCCGGTCCGGCGCCCTTCGGCGGCGGCAACGGCCAACTCGAGATGCCAGTCGCTCACGTCATCGACCTCAGAAGGCGGTGTCTTCGGGCTGGCGGCGCGCAACGCCTCGAGGTACCACTCCTCGTCCGCCGGCCGCATCAACAACCGCAACCACGTCACGTTCCGCGCCCGCCGGCACTCGTCGACGGACATCACCGACCGCAGCGCCTCGACCGGATTCTCGCCCGGCAGCAGCAGCCGCAGGATCGGCGCCGCCCCCGGCGGCTCGACCCCCGCGGCCAGCAGCCGCGCCGCCAGCGCATGCGCCGCCCGGGTCAGCAGCAGCGCCCGCCGCGCCGCCGTCGTCGGCCCCCGCACGGGATCGGCGGCCCGGTGCTGGAGGTCGTCGAGCGCCACCCGATACGCGACCATCTCCCCGGCCGTCATCACCCGCTCCGCGTCGTGGCTCGCCACCGCCTCGGCCATCTCGGTCATGTCCGCCGCCTCGCGGTCCGGCGCGACCGCCGCATCGGCCGCCTGCCGCGCCACTTCGCGCAGGAACCGGTCGTCGCGCAAGATCCGGCCGTCGGCGAAGGCGCCCTGGTCGTCGCCAAGGCCACCGCGCGAGTCGCCGAATCCGCCGCGGACGCCTTGGTTGTCGCCAAGGCCGCCGCGTGAGTCGCCGAACGCGCCGGGGCTGTCGCCGAAGCCGCCCCGGCCGTCGGTGAAGGAGCCGTCGTAGGAAGCGGCCCGCGCGGCCCTGGGCGGCACCGACAGCAGCGCGCCGAGCGCGTGCCGGTCGCCGTCGAAGTTCGCGTACCGGTGCAGGCGCTCGATCAGCGGGCGCAGCTCCGGCGCCTCCTGCAGCAGGGGGCGGAACCGCAGCAGCTCGGCCAAAACGGACTCGTCGGGCTCGGCGAGGACGCGCAGGGCGATCGCGGCGCCGGCCAAGGGTGCCGTGGCCGGGTCGGCCGTGTCGCGCAGGGCCTCGGCAGCGGCGCGGCGGACCGCCGCCACGCGGTCGCCGAGCAGGCCGATGATCGCGCGCACCGCGGCCGGGTCGCGGCGGCGGTGTGCCAGGCAGGCCACCAGGGCCGCGCGCACACCGGGATCGGTCTCGCGGCGCGCGGCCTCGGCGAACGGCTCGATGCCCGTGGCCGTGAACCGCAGCAGCAGGGCCGCCTCCGCGCGTACCTCCGGGGCGGGGTCGGCGATCATCAGGTGCAGGCAGACCCGGTCGTCGCGCACGCTTGCCGGGACCTGCAGGCCCTCCAGGCGCAGCAGCGGCGCAGGGTCGGCCAGCAGGCGCGTCGCGAACGCCGCGGTGCGGTGGATCGACAGGACCGCCCGCGCCGCGCGCAGGCGGACCCGTGGCTCCGGGTGCGACTCCAGGCGCTGGCGCAGCGGCTCGTAACGCTGGCCCAGGTAGTACAGCAGCGTCGCCACCCGGTCGTCGTCGTGCTCGAGGTCGGTGACCTCGGACGCCACGCGCGGGTCGATGCCGCCGCGGCGGCCGAGGATCTCGCCGAGCGCGACCGCGGCCGCGTCGCCGACGTGCTCGATGGACTCGCCGAGGCCGCCGGGCATCCGGACCTCGGCCCGGTCGCGCAGCGCGACCTCCAGCAGCGGGCCGACCAGCCGGTGGTCGCCGGAGTCGGCGGCCCGGCGCGCCGCATCGAGCCGGACCACGGCGTCGGGGTCCCGCAGGGCGTCGCGGAGCCGGTCATACAGCGCCATCGTGGTACACCATAGACGGATGGACGCCGTCCGCATCCGATCCGTTTCGGCGGCCCTGCTCCTGGCCGCGACACTGCCGATCGCCGCCTGCAACCTGCGCGAGAAGATCTGCCGCGGCGGGGAGTACCCGGTGAAGGCCGTCGGCAACCGCACCGGCGCCGCCTGCGTGGCGAAGGACCAGGACCCGCCGCGCGGCTACGTGCGCTACCCGGCGGGCAAGGAGCCCGTGTACGTCGACGACGAGTGGGACCGCTACTGGCACACGGTCGTCGTCGACGAGCACGGCAACGTCGTGCCGGGCTGAACCCGGCCGTCAGTCGCCGAGCAGCCGCCACGCGGTCAGGGCGAGGCGCGCCCGCAGCAGGCCGTCCGGCGCCGCGAGGTCGACGCCGAGCGCGCGGCCGATCTGCTCGAGGCGCCGGGCGACGCTGCTGTGGTGCAGGTGCAGGCGCTGCGCCGCCCGGCGCTGGGAGCCGGTCGCGCAGTACGCGTCGAGGGTCTCCAGATCGCCGGGGCACGCGGCCAGGGAGGCGATCGCGGCCACGTCCGCGTTGTCGCGCACGGCCTCGGCCGGCACCTCGGCGAGCATCGCGAGGGCGCCGAGCGCGTCGTGGTGTACCACCGGATCGCGTGCGGTCGCGAACCGCAGCGCGGTGCGGGCCCGCCGCCAGGCGACGTCCGGACTCTCGGCCGTGGCGACGCCGGCCCGCACGCCCTCGGGGAAGCGGGCGGCGTCCACGTCGGCGGCGAGCAGGACGCCGACGCCGCCGACCCGGGCGGTGCGCGCCGGGCGGGACGGGCAGGCCAGGCCGGCGACCCGGTCGAGGGGCACCTCGCCGCGCACGGCGACGACCCGGACCGGCCGGCCGGGCGCGAACCCGAGCAGCCGCAGCGCCCGCGCCCGGGCCGCCTCGTCGCTGCCGGCGCCGATGGCGAGCTCGACGAGCGCCGGGTCGGCCATCGTGGTGTGCGCCGGGCCGTACCGCTCCACGACCCCCGCCGCCGCGATCGCGAGCCGGTCCAGCAGCACCTCGTCGAGCGCGCCGGGCGGGCCGGGGCGCTCCAGCCACACCGTGCCGATCTCCTCGTCGTCGAGGGTGATCGGCGCCGACGTCGACGCGGGCGCGGCCGGGTCCGGCGCCGGCCGGCCGTCGGGCGCGAAGCGCAGCGTGCGGCCGGTGCCGTCCAGCCGGATGCCGGCGACGCACTCGGCCAGGCCCGCCGAGGCGCGGGCGAGGGCGTCGAGGTCGACCCGGCGGCGCATCAGCGTGTCGTAGAACGTGACGACGCGGATCGCGCCCTCGACGTGCGAATCCAGGCTCGACAGCCGCTCGGCCAGGGCTTCCATGGCTGGAGGATACGACCCGCGCGCCCCCGCCGCGGGCGACGAGCGGTGCGCGATCGGCGCTGGATGCGCGGCGGATGGCGGCTGCCCGCACGGCCGCCGGCGGTGAGGATGGGGGCATGGATCCCGAACTGGAAGCCTATGTACCGCTGATTCCCAGGGCCGACCTGTCCGACCCGCCCGCCGAGCGCAAGCGCCTCGCCGCGCTCGTCGCCGGCGTACCGGCGCCCGACCTCGACGGCATGGACGTGCACGACCCGATGGTGCCGGGCGCGACCGGCGACCCGGACGTCCCCGTGCGCGTCTACCGCCCGGCCGGCGCGCACGGCGCCCTCGTCTGGCTGCACGGCGGCGGCATGACCGTCGGCGACGTCGACACCGAGCACCCGCTCGCCGCCCGGCTGGCCGCGGCGTCCGGCGAGGTGGTGATCTCGGTCGGGTACCGGCTCGCGCCCGAGCACCCGTTCCCGGCCGCGTTCGACGACGCGTACGCCGTGCTGCGCTGGGCCGCCGGCCACGCCGCCGACCTGGGCGTCGACCCGGGCCGCATCGCGGTCGGCGGGATGAGCGCCGGCGGCGCGCTCGCGGCCGGGCTGGCGCTGCGCTCCCGCGACGAGCAGGGCCCGCCGATCCGCTTCCAGCTGCTCAACCAGCCCGGCCTCGACGACCGGCAGGAGACGTGGTCGCAGCGGCGGTTCACCGACACGCCGCGCATGGACCGCACCGTCGTCGGCCAGGCCTGGGCGAACTACCTGGGCGGCGCGCCGGCCCCGTCGCCCTACGCGGCGCCGGCCCGCGCCACCGACCTCGCCGGCCTGCCGCCCGCGTACATCGCCACCGCCGAGTTCGACCCGCTGCGCGACGAGGGCATCGACTACGCCCTGCGGCTGCTGCAGTCCGGCGTCCGCGTCGAGCTGCACCAGTGGCCGGGCACGTTCCACGGCTCGCAGGCCCTGCTGTCCGCCGGCGTGTCGCAGCGGCAGAACGCGGAGCTCGCCGCCGCGCTGCGCCGGGCTCTCGTGGACTGAATTCAGGCCGAAGTCCTGATCTAATGCTGGCGTGACGTTCCGTCTTGAGGCGCCCGCCCTGCAGGGCACCCGGGTGCGGCTCGAGCCGCTCGGCCCGCAGCACGCCGCCGACCTGGCCGAGGCCGCCGAGGGCGACCGTGCAACCTACGGCTTCACGTGGGTGCCGCGGGCGCAGGAGATCCCGGAGTACCTCGACGGGATGTGGGAGCGCCAGGACACCGGGCGCATGCAGCCGTACGCGCAGATCTCCACTGCCACCGGCCGGGCCGTCGGCGCGACGTCGTTCTGGGACCCGCGCTTCTGGCCCGGCACCGAGCGGCTGTGCGCGGTCGAGGTCGGCTTCACGTGGCTGTCCGCCGCCGCACAGGGCACCGGCATCAACGCCGAGGCGAAGCTGCTGCTGTACACGCACGCCTTCGAAACCTGGTCCGTCGCCCGCGTCGACCTCAAGACCGACGCCCGCAACGAGCGCTCCCGCGCCGCCATCGCCTCCACCGGCGCCGTCTTCGAGGGCGTGCTGCGCAGTTGGTCGCAGTCGTGGGTGCCGGGCGAGGACGGCCGCCTGCGCGACTCGGCGATGTTCTCCATCGTCGCCGCCGACTGGCCGGCGACCCGCGAGCGGCTGCGCGCCCGCGTCGCGCGCTACGCGTGATCGAAATGCGTAGCGACCCCCCGGCTTCGGCCGTGGGATGAGCGCGTCAACGTCGCACGGATAGTAGATGGCGCAGCGCTGTATGCTGTCGTGTGCCCGTCACGCTGCGATCGAACAGCGATGTCGCCTTTCACGTGGTGTGGTACCCGAACTGCCGGCGGGGTGTGCTCGGCGGTCGGATCGAGGAACGGCCCAGGCAGATCGTCCGCGAGGTAGTCGATGAGAGAGGGCGTGGCTGGTGGCCCTGGAGGTCATGCCCGGTCACGTTCATCTGTTGGTCGAGGTTGCGCAGTTCGGTGTCCACAGGCTCGTCAAGGCCGTCAAGGGCCGCACGTCGCGGGTGCTGCGCGAAGCGTCCCGTCCCTGCGCTCTCGGCTGCCGACGTTATGGACCAGCTCGTATGTTGTGGCGACCACTGGCGGCGCGCCGGTGGCGGCGGTGCAGGGGTATGTCGAGCAGCAGCAGGGCCGCTGAATGTTGACCGGCCGCCGCTATCTGCTGGCGTTCACGCCTGAGCAGGCCGGCTACGCCGAACGGGTGGGTGCGATCTGCCGGGCGGTGTGGAACACCGGGCTGGAGCAGCGCCGGGAGTACCGGCGCCGCGGCGCGTTTGTGTCGTATGTGGAGCAGGCTCGGCAGTTGGCGGAGGCGAAGCAGGACCCGGACTGCGGGTGGTTGGCCGATGCCCCGTCGCACACGCTGCAGCAGACTCTGCGTGACCTGGAGCGGGCCTGCAAGGCTCACGGGACGTGGCGGGTGCGGTGGCGGTCGAAAACCCGGACCGCGCCGTCGTTCCGGTTCCCCGACCGCAACCACATTGCGGTCCGCCGCCTGAACCGGCGGTGGGGCGAGGTCCGGCTGCCAAAGTTCGGCCCGGTCCGGTTCCGCTGGACGCGGGCGATTGGCGGCACGATCCGTAACGCCACTGTCTCCCGTGACGGTGGGCGCTGGTACGTGTCGTTCTGTGTCGAAGACGGTGTGGCTGAAGCCGTCCCGAACGGCAAGCCGCCGGTCGGTGTCGACAGGGGTGTCGCTGTTGCGGTCGCCACCTCCGACGGTGACCTGCACGACCGGGCGTTCGTCACCCGCGGTGAGGCGGCACGGCTCAGGCGGTTGCAGCAACGGCTGTCGCGGTCGCTGCGTACGCATGGCCGGAACCGGCGGTCCGGGCGCCGTGACACGGTGCGTGCCCAGCTCGGCCGGTTGCACGCCCGGATCCGAGATCGCCGGTGCGGGTTCGCGGTGCAGACCGCGGTGCGGCTGGTTCGTGACCACGGCCTGGTCGCTGTCGAGGATCTTCGGGTCAAAGATATGACGGCCAGCGCCAGGGGCAACGTCGAACAGCCGGGCCGTAACGTGCGGGCCAAGGCGGGGCTGAACCGGAGCATCCTTGGCAAAGGGTGGGGCAGGTTCCTGCTGCACTTGGAACACGCGGCCCGCTATCACGGTGCGGCTGTGGTCAAGGTCAATCCTGCGTTCACGTCGCAGACCTGTCACGTCTGTGGGCATGTCGCCCGGGAGTCCCGCGAGAGCCAAGCGGTCTTTCGGTGTGTTGCCTGCCGGCATCAGGCGAACGCCGACGTCAACGCAGCGAAGAACATTCTGGCCGCCGGGCTGGCGGTTACCGGGCGTGGAGACCTCGGCATCGGCCGGTCTGCGAAGCGCCAACCGCCCGTGAGGTCCGCGGCATGAACGCCGCGCAGCCACGGGAATCCCCGCCTTTTGGCGTGGGGAGGAAGTCAAGCGGTAGTATCTCCCGCGGCGGTGGGGCCCGCCGACCCGCAGCCACGCGGGTGAACCGCGACGATGCCAACGGTCCCTACCAGTGCGCTGCAGCATGCCCTGGTGGGGAAGGAGACATCGTGGAGCACGAGCCGGTCCCGATCGACGCCGACATCGACCTGCACGTCCCGGCCGAGCGCGCCGAGCTGCGCCCCAGCCCCGTGCCGGTCCTCGCGGCCATCTCCGCCGGTGGCGTGTGCGGCGCGCTCGCCCGCTACGCGGTGGCGCTGATGTGGCCGCACGATCCCGGCGGCTTCCCGTGGGCGACGCTCGTCATCAACGTGACCGGGTGCCTGCTCATCGGCGTCCTGATGGTCATTGTCACCGAGGTCGCCACCGGACGCCGCCTGCTGCGGCCGTTCCTCGGCGTCGGGGTCCTCGGCGGGTACACCACCTTCTCCACCTATGCCGTCGAGATCCACCAGACCGCCGCGGCCGGCGCGCCCTGGACGGCGCTGGCGTACCTGGCCGGGACGCTGGCCGGCGCGCTGCCCGCGGTGTGGGCCGGCTCAGCGCTGACGCGGGCCCTGATCGTGGCGAAGGTGCCGCGGTGACCCTGCTGCTCATCGCCGTCGGTGCCGCGATCGGCGCCCCGCTGCGCTACCTCACCGACCGCGCCATCCAGGCCCGCCACGACTCGGTGTTCCCGTGGGGCACGCTGACCGTGAACGTCGCCGGCTGCCTGGTGCTGGGCGTGGTCACCGGACTGCCCGCGACCTCCGCCTGGACGGCCCTGCTGGGCACCGGCTTCTGCGGCGCGCTCACCACGTACTCGACGTTCAGCTACGAGACCCTGCGCCTGGCCCAGGAGGGCGCCCGCTTCTACGCCGTCATGAACGTCGTCGCCTCGGTCGTCGCCGGCCTGGGCGCCGCCGCCGTCGGCTTCGTCTTCGCCCAGGCACTGCAGTAGCACCGCGGACACCCCGGCCGCTCCCGAGAAGTTTGGGCAGCTGGCCGGTCCCGGCCCGGGGTGTTCCGCGGTGCTGTCATCACAGTGCCAGGGCGTCCTGACGCGGCGCTGAAACGATCCTGAGCTGCGCTCGCGGTGCAATGTGACCCCGCCCATAAAGGAACGATCATTCTTGACCGTTCGTTCCTCAACTCGTACGGTTGATCCATGGGACGACCGAAGGGCTTTGACGAGCAGGAGGTGACGCGTGCGGCCGTGGCGTTGTTCGCCGGCCGGGCCTACGACGGCCTGTCCGTCGACGACCTGGTCACCGGACTGGGCGTGCACCGCAACAGCCTGTACAAGACGTTCGGCAGCAAGCGGGGCCTCTACCTGACGGCGCTGCGCTGGTACCTGGCGAACGAGGTCGAGCCCCTGCTGGCGCGCGCGGCCGCCAGCGATCAGCCCCGGTCCGTGCTGCTCGAGGCGGGCGAGACGCTCGACCTGCTGCTCCTGGCGGCGGCCGAGCAGGCCCCGCTGGACGCCGAGGTGGGCGCCTTGATCAGAACCACGTTGTCTCGCCTCGACGCGGTCCTAGGTCAGTCCCCGGCGAACGAGCTGCTGGGCGAGCGCCTACGCGCCCGCCTCCGGACGGACGACCGGTGAACGACATGACACGAAACGGAATGCGGCGGCGACGTCGCGGAAGGAGCCGGCAATGGCCACTGTCAGCATCGACGGCGAGTCGCTCGTCGTCGAGATCGAGGGGCTCGACAAGCTGTGGGCGCTCAAGAGCCGCCTGGTGATCCCGCTCGCCAACGTCCGGGGCGCAACCGCCGACCCGGGTGTCGCGCACGAGCCCAAGGGGATTCGCGCGCCCGGGGCGTACATCCCGAACGTCATCACCGCCGGCACGTTCCACCTCGATGGCGAGAAGGTGTTCTGGGACGTTCACGACGCCCGCAAGGCGGTCGTGATCGCGCTCGCGGACGAGAAGTACGCGCGGCTGGTGGTCGAGGTCGACGACCCCCGAGCCACCGTCGAGCTGGTCGAGCGGGCCGTTCGCCGGTAGAGGCACATCCGGCTGCGCGGGCCGTCCGTGCTTCTTCTTGCATCCTACAGGACCCAACCAAATTATGGATCTTCTCAAATGCGCAGCGTCAGCAAACCGTCACGCTACTAACAGGTCGGAGGGGGCAGGGACGGAGAGGGCGACGACGGGGGAGACGAGGGCGCCGAAGATGACTCCACTGTGGACGGCGACGGCGACGGGCCGCCGTAGAGGACGGTCTGGCTGGGCTGGAAGTCGTTCTTGCCCAGCGCCAGGCCGCTGACCGTCGCCTGGTGGCCGTAAATGTCCGAGATGCGCAACGACACGGGCGACGGGACAGCGCCCGACGGGGCGGTCCAGGTGTTGTCCTCGCCGTGACGCATCGTCGTGAAGCCCGTCGCGGTCTGTAGCTCCACTGCGGACAACGGGTTGCCGTGGTTGTTCACGATCGCGGTCAGCGACGAGTACGCGGTGCCGCCCTTCAGCTTCACCTGCAGCGGGCCGACCTGGGGGTCGCGGACCGTCGCGTACGTGACGGGGATGATGCCGGCGCTCAGGGCGCCGATGCGGGCGAACGCGGCCTTGCCCAGGTCGACCTTGCCGGCGGGGCAGCTCGGGCACAGGTCGACGACCTGGACGCGCGTCGTGCCGTTCGGGCCCGTAACGTCCAGGTAGGTGCCGCAGCCCTTGCCGCCGGCGTACTCGGCGCGGCCGACCGCGGCGTAGGCGCCCTCGGCGGGGGTGCCCAGGTTGCACATGCCGTTGCGGCCCGCGGTGTAGTACGAGGCCTGGCCGCCCGCCGCGCACGCCGCGCTGCCGCCGACCTGCGTGGCTAGGACGACCGCCACCACCGTGGCTAGGACGGCGGTGGCGGCGGGCACGATCCAGCGCAGGTGACGGCGGTTCATGTCGGGGATCGTAGCGTCTGGTAATTCATACGCATGGACTTCCCGTCGTACCTCGGAACCATGCCGATGCACGCGATTACGGAAATCTACGGCGAACCTGGGCTCCGGGAGCGGTACCGCCTGGAGATCGAGCGCTTCGCGCCGGGCGAGCGGGAGCGGCTCGCGGCGGCGCTCGCGCTCGCGGCGCAGCTGCACCGCGACGACCGGCGGGTGCGTGAGCCGTACCTCAACCACCTGCTGCGCGTCTCGATCCGGATCATGCACCACTACGAGGTGTCCGATGTGGACGTCATCGCCGCCGCGGTGCTGCACGACGCCGTCGAGGACCATCCGGACGAGCTGGCGGGCCGGGCGGGTGCCGGTGCGCAGGAGGCCCTCGCCGTGCTCGCCGAGCGATTCGGGGAGCGGACCGCGCGGTTCGTCGGGGCCGTCACCAACCCCGAGTACGACCCGTTATTCGACAAGCACGAGCAGTACCGCGAGCACGTCAGGGAGAGCCTCGACCGCGAGCCGTGGGCGCGCGTGATCAAGGTGTCCGACTTCACCGACAACGGGGTCGGTGTGATCCACACCACGGGGCCGAAAGTCGAGCGGTCGGCAACAAAATACCGCCCTATGGTGCCCGTCCTGCGCGAACTCGTCGCCCGGGCGGACACGCCGCTGTCGCGGCTCGTGAAACAGCACATCTTCCGGCAGCTCGACCTTGCCGAGGAGCGGTTCGCGGCCATTCTTGACGGGCGGTGAAGTATGCGAAGGTATGCACCGTGACGATGGTGGAACTGGCGGTCGGCTGGCTGGCGTCGCACCTGTGGAGCCGCGGGCAGGCCGATCCGGCCGAGCCCGCGGTCGAGGAGCAGCTGCGCGGGCTCGCCGGGCTGGTGCAGGCCAAGCTGGAGGACGATCCGGCCCTGGCCAGCCTGCAGCGGGAGGCCGCCGGTTCCCCGACCCCCAGCGCCGGCACCCGCCGCCGCATCGTGCAGGCCCTCGAGGACGCCGTCTGGACCGACCCGCACTTCGGCGAGGCCCTGGCCGCGACCGTCCAGCGACTCGGTCCGGTCATCCCACGACCAGCGGACTAGAGCACACCGGTCACGTCGTCGAGCAGCTCCCGGAACGAGCGGTAGACGACCCGGGAGCCGCCGCCGGGCTCGAGGAGCAGCACGCACTCCGTCTCGTCGGTCGCGGCGGCCAGGACCGAGTCCCCGCAGCGGCCGACGATCATGCGGCCGCCGGCGACGTCGAGGCCGAGCTGCCAGGCGCGGCCGGGGAGACGGCCCAGGTGCAGCGGCGGGGCGTCGCGCAGTAGCAGCCACCTCGGGATCCGGGCCCGCAGCAGGTACGCGCCCGGCAGCAGCGCCGCGTAACGGCGGGCGGCGGCGTCGAGCGCCGGCGGCGGGTCGGTGCGCAGGGCGACGTGCGGGAAGCGCTGGGCGAAGCGGTCGGCGCCGAGGCGGTCCTCGGCCCACAACTCCAGGAACGCCCAGCGCAGCAGCGCGGCGCCGGGCGGGTCGGCCGCCGCGGCGACGAGGGAAGCGGCGCCCGGCGGGGTCAGCGCCGAGTAGCGGGCGAAGACGCGCTCGAGGGAGAACCCCGGCGCGGCGAGCTCGCGCTCCAGCTCGGCGGCGGCGATCCGCACCGCGTCGAACGGGGCGGCGGTGAACGCCGCGGGGCCGGGACGGACCAGGACGCCCGCGCCGAAGACGGCCCCGGTGCGCCGCCAGAGCCGCACGCACTGGACCCGCTCGTACTGCGAGGCCACGTCCCCGAGCTCCGCCCGGTACGCGGCGGCGGAGCGCGAGTGCGGCACCCCGGCCACGATCCCGCCCGCCCCGGCCAGCAGCACCTCGTCGTCGCCGGCGTCGAGCCGGTCGAAGGCGCTGAAGAGCAGATCGCGCCGGTACAGCGCGGGCGCGTCGAGCAGCGCGCCCAGGTCGCCGAGGCGGCAGGCGACGAACCGGACCTGCGTGAGCGAGGGCAGGTGCGGCAGGCGGCGCACGTCGGCGCCGACGACGGTCAGCCGCCGCAGCCCGGTGCGGCCCGCCAACCCGTCCAGGGCGGCGGGGCCCGCGACGGTGAGGGCTGTCATGGCCGACAGCGTGGCACCGCACGCTGACGGCGGCCTGAAACCGGCCGTCAGCGTGCGGTGCCACCCGAAGGAACCGAGGGTCAGCCGCCGGTGAAGCTCGGCGTCGTGCCGCACTTCGCCTTCTGGTCGAGGCAGATCTTGACCAGCGGCCCGAGGTTCTCCGGCTTCCACGCGTTCATGAAGTCGCCGTGCATGGAGGAGGCCATGCCCGAGGAGAGCGCCAGGCCGTTGCCGCCGAGCGAGTCGTAGTTGACCATGAATGAGAGGTTGGGGACGGCGACCGGGTACTTGCCGGTGCACTGGCCGTTCTGCATCGGGCCCATGTGCGACTTGTGGTCCGGCGAGTCGATGTGCTGGCCGTCCCAGCAGTCCTGGAACACGAGCTGGAAGATGAGGTTGCCGCCCGGCGCGCAGACCGGCCAGTTGCCGTCGGCGCTGCGGCCCGTCTCGGCGCTGCCGGCGCACCAGAACTGGCCGCTGGCGCCCTTCGGCGTGTCCACCTGCCGCTTCGCGTCGCCGTGCACCATGACCAGGCCGGGCGGGAACGGCACCGTGACCGACGGGTCGGCCAGCCGCGATCCGTAGTACACCCGGAAGCTCTTCATCTTCACCGGCTGCCCGTTCAGCGTCAGCTGCGGCACCCAGTACGCGCTGTTGTCGCCCTTGGCGTTGCAGTTCGTGGTGCGGACGAACAGGTCGGCCGGCTTCGTCGCGGCGTCGACGGCGGGGCCGAAGAACGTGTGCATGTGCGAGGCGCCCGGCAGCGAGGGGAAGACGATCGGGTCGTCCTTGGCCTCGCCGGACACCGCGCAGTCGGTGTGGAACTCGGCGACCCGGGTCGTGCCGGCCGGCACCGGGACCGTCTTGATCGCGTTGAAGTCGGCGAGCTGCTGCTGCCAGGCGGCCCGGTCGACATCGACCCAGCCCGCGGCCGGCGCGGACGTCGCGGTCGGGCTGGTCGGGGTGGTCGAGGCGGAGGCAGAAGAGGAGGGCGGAGCGACCGTCGCCGTGGCCGGGGGCCGCGTGCCGGAGCCGAGCGCGAACCAGTTGACATTGACGAAGTCGCTCGCCTGCGCGCTCTTCATGACCGCGACGAGGCTCTGCGGGCCGGACGGCACGCGCGCGGCGTGCGCGGTGACGCTCGTCCACTTCTGCCAGCCACCGGTGTAGGCGACGGGGAACGTCGCGAGCAGCTCGCCCGACGGCGAACCGAGCCGCAGCTCGATGGAGCCGCCGGCCCGGTTCTGCGCCGCGATGCGGGCGGTGAGGTCCGCACCGCCGATGGTCACGTTGTCGTACCGCAACCAGTCTCCGTTGGCGAGCCACCCGACGTTCTTGCCGCCGCCGGTGTCGGCGGTGTTCTCGGTCTGCGCGCCGGACTGCGCCGAGAAGGCCTCGGCCTCGATCTTGCCTGCGGCACCGACCTCGTCGGCGCTGGCGTTGGCGAGGTAGATGCCGCCGGTGGCGCCGAGCGCCGCGACGACTGCAACCCCGAGCAGCACGCGCGTCGCCCGGCGCCTTACGGGCCGGTCTGGGCCGACGCGCCCTGAATCTGTACGCATTTCGATCCTTGTCTTCCGACGGAAATGCCAGGATCGAAGTATGTGCAGCTCAGAGCCTTTGTTCAAGTTTCAAAGGAAGATTTACAAGTGCCCGGAGAGCGCTCTCGCGCCGGGCTTGGGCATTCGCGGCCGATTACGGTTTTTCCAAAATTGCCGGCTTAATTTTGGCTTACGCTATTGCTGGCGATCACTGAGCGGTACCAGTCGGCGCTGGCCTTGTGGGTGCGCCGCTGCGTGGCGAAGTCGACGTGGACGATGCCCCACCGCTGCGTGTACCCCTCCGCCCACTCGAAGTTGTCCATGAGCGACCACAGGTGGTAGCTCTCCAGGTTGACGCCGGCCTGGATGGTGCGGTGCGCGGCGGCGAGGTGGTCGCGCAGGAACGCGATGCGGTCGGTGTCCTGCAGCGGGTTGGTGGTGGCCATGCCGTTCTCGGTGATGGTCAGCGGGATGTCGCCGTAGTCGCGCTTGATGCGGGTCAGCAGATCGAACATCCCGTCCGGGTAGATCTCCTGCCACGTCGCCTGCGACGTCGGGTGCTTCATCACGCGGGCGCCGGTGCCGGTGACCGTCGTGGCGCCGTAGTAGTTGACGCCCATGATGTCGTTCTTCGCGCCGATGATCGCCAGGTCGCCGTCCTTGATGGCGGCGCGCACCGGCGCGTCCTTGGGCTGCGCGGCCAGCCAGTCCTGCGGGTAGCGGCCCTTGAGCACCGGGTCGAGCCAGCGGCGGTTCTCCTCGGCGTCGGCGGTGACCGCCTGGCGCTTCGCGGCCTGCGAGTCGTCGGCGGGGTAGGTCGGCGACAGGCTCAGCGCCGGGCCGATGTGCGACTTCGAGCCGGTGGCCCGCAGCGCCTGCACCGCCAGGCCGTGGCCGAGCAGCAGGTGGTGTCCGACGACGTTGGCGAGCTGCCGGTCGCGCTTGCCCGGCGCGTGGGTGCCGGCCGTGTACCCCACGTCGACCACGGTCTTGGGCTCGTTGAGCGTCAGCCAGACCGGCACCGCGTCGCCGAAGGCGGAGAAGACCGTGTGGGCGTAGTCGGCGAACCACTTGGCGCAGTCGCGGTTCTCCCAGCCGCCGAGCTCCTGCAGCGCCTGCGGGGTGTCCCAGTGGAACAGGGTGACCACCGGCCGGATGTTGCGGGCGAGCAGGCCGTCGACGAGGCGGTGGTAGAAGTCGAGGCCCTTCGGGTTGACCGCGCCCCGGCCGGTCGGCAGCACCCGCGACCAGGACATCGAGAAGCGGTACGTGGTGAGGCCGAGGTCCTTCATGAGGTCGAGGTCGCCGAGGTAGCGGTGGTAATGGTCGGCGGCCACGTCACCGGTGTCGCCGTTGCGGATGCGGCCCGGCTCGTGCGCGAACACGTCCCACACCGACGGCCCGCGGCCGTCCTCCTTCGCCGCGCCCTCGATCTGGTACGCCGACGTCGCCGCCCCCCACCCGAACCCGGTGGGGAAGACGAGCTCGGTCTGTGTCGCCGGTGCCGCATCGGCCGTCGTTCGCAGGCCCGGGCCGGCGACCGCGCCGGCGGCCGCCAGGGTGAGGAGATTTCGGCGTCGCATGCGGCGAACGTAGCTCGACCCCGCTCATACCCACAAAAATCGCCTCGAATAGTGATGAGATGTGGCAAAAAGCCCTCGCCCATCCCGTGTCAGGCGGCGACTGGGGCCGGTGCGACGCGGGCCGGCAGCAGCAGGGCCAGCGCCGCCGCGGCCAGGGCGAGGCCGGTCAGGATCGCGCCGATCTCGTGGAAGCCGGCGATCGGCCCGACCGCGGCCGCCCGGGCCGCGAGCAGCGAGCCGAGCACGCCGACGCCGATCGAACCGCCGAGGCGCTGCGCAATGTTGAACAGCGTGCTGCCGTCGGCCATCTGGGTGTCGCTCAGCGGCGCCAGCATGACGGACAGCAGGGGCGTGAGGCCGAAGCCGATCGCCGCCGCCCGGCCCGACAGGATCGTCGCGGTGACCCACAGCGGCGTGTCCTGGCCGACGAGCAGCAGCCCGGCCCCGGCGACGGCCAGCAGCGCGAACCCGGCGAAGACCAGGGGCCGCACGCCGTAGCGTTCGGCGAGGCGCTGGCCGGCGGCGGTGCCGACGCCGGTGATAAGGCCCTGCGGGAGCAGCGCGAGCCCCGTCGCGAAGGCGGTGTGGTGCTGTACCGACTGCGTGAAGACGGGCATCAGGAACACCGCGGCGAACGCGACCACCGATGCGGCGACGCTCAGGCCGAGGGCGAGGGCCGAGCGCCCGTGCCGCAGCAGCGCGAGGTCCAGCGCGGGCTGGGAAGTGCGAAGGGCCCAGCCGGTGTACGCCACGAGCAGCGCACCGCCGCCGCACAGCGCGACGAGGGCGACGGGCTGTCCCCAGCCGTCGACGGTGGCGCGGCTGGCGCCGTAGAGGGCCGCGACCAGGCCGGCGCTGAGCAGGGCCAGGCCGAGCGGGTCGGGGCGGGCGCGGCCGTCGGCGTGCGGTGCGACGCCGTCCGGCAGGCGCCGCACGCCGAGCAGGGCCAGCAGCCCGACGGGCAGGTTGACCAGGAAGATCCAGCGCCAGCCGCCGGCGGCGATGAGCAGGCCGCCGAGCGACGGGCCGATCGCGGGTGCGAGGAAGAACAGCAGCCCGGCGGTGACGGGAATGCGGCGCGCCGCACCCTGGCGGCCCAGCAGCACGCTCATGGCCAGGGGTACCAGCGGGGCGCCCGCGAGGCCCTGCAGGGCGCGGGCGGCGATGAGCACGCCGATGCCGGGCGCGGCCGAGCAGAGCGCGGAGGCGAGGACGAATGCGGCCAGGGCGGCGCCGTAGACGCGCATGGTGCCGAAGCGGCGGGCGAGGTACGACGTCGTGGTGAGCCCGGCGGCCAGCGCCAGGAGGTAGCCGCTAACCACCCACTGGGTCGTGGGCAGGCCGGCGCCGAGCTCCCGCGCGATGTCCGGCGCGGCCACGTTGACGATCGACGAGTCGACCATCGTCAGCAGCGGGCCCGCGAGCAGCCCGAGCTGCATGAGCCCGCCGAGCCGGGGCCCGGCGTCGTCCTCGTTCACGGCGCGTCCTGCTCCGCGGCGGCGTCGAGCTCGGCGATCCACGCCAGCTCGCGCTCGATGCGGGCGGTGAGCTCGGCCACGACGAGGCCGCCCCACCGGTGGTTGCGCGGGCTCGCCGCCGTCTGCACCGCCAGGGCCCCCATGTGCTCGGCCTGCGCCCGCAGCGCGCCGGCCCGCGCGGCGAGGACGCGCCGCCGCTCGGCCGGGGTGAGCTGCTCGAACTGCCCGAGGCGGGTGAGGAACTCGGGCTCGTCGCCGGCCTGCTCGGCCGGCAGGTCGGCGAGCATGTCGTGCAGCAGCTCGCGGCCGACGGCGGTCAGCTCGTACACATGCCGGGGCGGCTTGCCCTCCTGCTGCTCGGCGCTCTTCGTGACCGCGCCGGCCTCCTCGAAGCGGCGCAACGCCGGATAGAGCGTGTTGTTGTGCAGCGCATACGCGGTCGTCGCCGAGACACGCCGCTTGAGCTCGTAGCCGTGAACCGGCCCCCGCTGCAGGTGGCTGAGGATCACGATGTCCATGTACATGCCGTCCAGTCTGACATAGGTACAACTGGACGAACAGGGGTCGACGATGTCTACTGCTCGCCGCGGCCCGGCCCGGCTCCCCGGTGCCGCCGGCGAGGACTTCCTCGACGCGCTGCTGGACGCCGCCCTGGACGCGCACGCCGGGCCGGCGTCGTGATGCCGCCGCTGTACGGGCTGGCGCGGGCGACGGCGGGCACCGCGCGATTCAGAGCCGCCGCAGTGTCTCGGCGTCCTCGAGCCCGTCGAAGTAGCGGTCCAGGACCCGGGCGAAGCGGTTCTCGGCCGGGTCGGCGTGCGCGAACAGCGTCATCGACGAGCGCAGCTTGATCGAGTCGATCGAGCCGAGGATCGCCTCGGCGGTGTGTTCCGTGTCGGCCAGCAGCGCGTCGGCGCACTCCAGCAGGCGCGGGCCCAGCATCGGATGCTGCAGGTACGCGCGGGCCTCGTCGAGCGAGCCGATGGCGTAGCGCTGGGACATCGAGCTGAGCCCGAGCCCCGCGACCTGCGGGAAGACGAACCACATCCAGTGGCCGGTCTTGCGCGCGCGGCGCAGCTCGGCGAGGGCCTCCGCGTACACGTACTCCTGCGCCTGCACGAACCGGGACAGCTGGTACGGATCCTCCATACCGCCCACGGTACCGATCGTGCGCACTCCTCCAGCCGTCGGACTCGACGTCACGAGTCCTCGGGGGACGGCGGGGGCTGGGTCGGGTCGACGCCGGCGAGGAACGCCGTCGCCTGTGCGGCGGTGCGGGCGGCGCCGATCGCGTTTGCCCAGCGGGCCACCTCGGCGGCCAGGGCGGCCGCGCCGGCCTCGTCCCCGGCGTCGCGGGCGAGCACCGCCAGGAGCAGCTGCTGGGACAGGGTGCCCGGCACCGCGCCGGCCCGGGCGCCGGCCTCGGTCGCCTCGCGCCAGCGGGACAGGGCCAGGTCGTGCTCGCCGGCCTCGTGGTCGTGGTCGCCGAGGTGGCGCAGGGCCTCGCGGCGCAGCAGGTCGTCGCCGCCGGAGCGGGCGAGGGCGGCCTCGTAGTGGGCGGGTGCGTCGGCCCGCTCGTCGAACAGGTTGTCGGTGATGAGGCCGAGGTAGTGGTGTGCCCAGCCGCGGCGGCGCTCGTCGGGTGCGGTCTCGGCGAGGCGCTCGCCCTGGTGGCGCACGTTGCGGTCGGGCCGGCCGAGGTGCTGGCGGTACTCGTAGCGCAGCCACGCGAACTCGAGGTCCCAACGCTGCGCGGGGTCCAGGCCGTACTCGTCCACCTTGGACAGCCGGGCGCCCTCGTCGCCGCCGCCGGTGAACCAGCCGGCGTCGACGGCGACGTCGGCGGCGGCGAGGGCCAGGCGGGCCGCGTTGCCGCGCGCGGCGTCGTCCTCGGGCACGGCGGCGATCGCGGCGTCCAGCAGGGTCGCGGCGCGGTCCCAGCGGCCGGCGACGGCCAGGTCGCGGGCCGCCCCGATGATGGTCTCTACAGGGATCATGCGGACGACGGTAGTAATCGAAAAAACTATCCACAAGAAAACTAGTACGCTGCCGGCATGGCGGAGCAGCAGGACACGGTCGACGAACAGGTCGCGGTGTGGGTGCGCGAGCTCGAAAACCTCGACCCGGTCGGCGAGGCCATCTTCATGCGGCTCGCGGTGCTCGGCCGGCAGCAGACGCAGCGGCGCCGCGACGTCCTGGAGGCCGGCGGGCTGCAGCACTGGCAGTTCAAGGTGCTGCTGATGCTACGGCGGGCTGGCCCGCCGTATACGCAGAGCCCATCGCGCCTGGCGGACCTGCTCGGGCTGACCCGCGGCGCGCTGTCGGCCCGGCTGGCGGCCATCGAGGAGGCGGGCTGGATCGTGCGGGAGTCCGACGCGGGGGACCGGCGGCGGGTCCACGTGCGGCTGACGCCGGCCGGCAACGAGACACTCGTGCGGCACCTCGGCGAGGAGGAGCGCGGCGAGCGGGCACTGCTCGCCGCGCTCACGCCGGCCGAACGTCAGGTCCTGGCCGACCTCCTGCGCAAGATGGTGCTGGCCGCCGAGGGCGGCGAGCCTACTTCCAGCTCGTGTTGACCGTCTGCGCCGACGTGCCGGTGTTCAGGGTGCGGTTGGCGCCGCTCTCCCAGGTCACCGAGCCGTCGCTGTTCTTCTTGATGAACTTGTACTCCACGGCGGTGTTCGCCGGTAGCGTCACCGTCGCCGACCAGACCGGGTAGGCCGCCGACGACAGCGCGATCGCGTTCGCCGTGTTCCAGGAGCCGAGCGCCGGGATCGAGCCGACGACGAACACGTTCTGGCCCCAGGTGGTGGTCGCGTTGACGTTGAAGGTGACCGCCGGGTTGGTGGCCGACGAGCCGTTCCACGTCGTGTTGATGGTGCCGGTGCCCGAAGCGGGGACCGTGTAGGTGTGGTTGCTGCCCGGCTCCCACGTCACGTTGCCGGCCGAGTCCTTCGCGATGAACTTGTACTCGATCGCCGTGCTCGCCGGCAGCGTCACCGTGCGGGTCCAGGACGAGCCGCTGGCCGTCATCGGCAGCGCGCTGGCGGTGTTCCAGGAGCCGAGCGCGGCCACCGAGCCGACGAGGTAGATCGGGTTGCCGGCCGGCGCGCCGGTGACGGTGAACGACACGCCGCCCGCCGTCGGGGTCGGCGACGCGGTGGGCGTCGAGGTCGGTCCGGCGCCGACGCGGGCGTTGACGTGCAGGGCGACGGCGTCCTTGGCCGCCACGCCGAGGGTGGCCTGGCCGCTGCCGTTGACCGTGACCGTCGGTCCGGAGCAGGTCTGCGCGGCGGCGTTGTAGTCGCCGTGGATGACGTCGCAGTAGACGCCCGCCGCCAGGCCGGTGCTGAAGGTGCGCGACGAGAGTGCACCGGATCCGTTGTTGATGGCGATCCATCCATTGGTACCGCGGGAGAATGCGATCGCGTTGGACCCGTCCGACCACCAGTTGCCAACGGTGGTGTCGGCCCGGGTCGCGTTGTGGAACCCGACCATGTTGCGGATCGAGCGCTGCCGGTGCTGGCACTCCCAGCCGCTGCCGCAGCTCACCGCGGTCACGTAGCCGTTGCCGTCGGCGGGCGGCGAGGCGTCGTTGTTGCTGAAGCTGAACGAGCTCATCACGTTGGGCGTGCCGAAGTTCCAGGCCAGCATGAACACGTTGGCGAGGGTGTCGGTGGCGCCGGCCTTGTAGTTGAGGGTGGAGCCGTTGCGCTCGGTGTCGTGGTTGGAGACGAACACGGTGGACTTCGCGCTCGGCTCGAGGCCCCAGCTCGGCCCGAACGTCTGCAGGTTGGCGATGCTGCCGTTGAACTGGTTCTTGAGGTTGGTGGCGTAGTTGAACTCCAGCACGCCGCCGATGCCCTCGTACGCCGACGGGGCCAGGTTGCCCGAGCCGCCCGGCATGACCTCCTGCGCCCAGTACACGTCCTGGTTGCTCAGCTTGCCCTTGATGGCCGACAGGTCCGCCTGGGCCATGTGCTTGGCCGCGTCGACCCGGAACCCGTCGACGCCGACCGAGATGAGGTCGTTGAGGTAGCCGGCGATCTTCGTGCGCACGTAGTCGGTGCCGGTCTTGAGGTCCGACAGGCCCACCAGCTGGCAGTTCCAGACCTCGGCCTGGTTGTTGTAGTCATGGATCTGGTTGTCCGGCTGCGGGCAGTCGGCGGGGTAGAAGTGGAAGTCCGAGGAGCTGTAGCCGGCGCTGGGGTAGCTGTAGTTGTTCGTGAAGCTCGCGCCGCCGTACGCGGTGGTGCTGGACTGGTTCGCGCCGGTCATGTGGTTGATGACGGCGTCGACGTACACCTTGACCCCCGCCGCGTGGCAGGCGCTCACCATGGCGCTGAACTGGGCGCGGGTGCCCATGCGGCCGTTGAGGTCATACGCGGCGGGCTGGTAGATGTCCCACCACGGGTGGCCGGCGGCGCTGATCGAGTCCTCCGGCGGGGCGACCTGCACCGCGCCGTAGCCGGCCGGGCCGAGCACGTTGGTGCACTCGGTCGCGATCGACGTCCACGGCCACAGCCACAGGTTGGCGATCACGTCGTTGGTGCCGGTGGCGGCCTCGGCCTTGCGGTCGCCGGACAGCAGCGGCGCGGCGAGCGCCGCCGACACGAGCAGCAGGCCGGCGGCCGCGGCGAGGGTGCGGGAGACGGTTCTGGACAGGCGGGGTAGGCGCACAGGAGCCTCCGGAATGGCGGTAGCGGAGGAGCGATTGACGCAGAGCCTGTTCCGCGGTGAAACACAATGTCAAGGACCTTGCAAGATTTGCCCGCCGGGCAGTTCTCGCAAGGTCCTTGAGCTGCGGAAATGATCAGAAAGATCCGGCAGTTCTTGCAAAGATCCACACTGCGGCGTTGGGCGGCAGCGTGTCGCGGTCGATCGTGCCGCCGGCCAGCACGACCTCCCCGGCGGGCAACGGCACCGGGTCGCCGGAGAGGTTCACCACGCACCGCAGGTCGCCGCGGTTGAAGTCCAGCACGCCGGCCGGGCTGTCGTTCCAGCGCAACGGGCCGCGAAGGCCGCGGCGCAGGCGCAGGGCGGCGCGGTACAGCTGCAGCGTCGAGCCCGGGTCGGCGGCCTGCGCGTCGGCGGCCAGGCCGGACCAGTCCGGCTGGGGCAGCCACGCCTCGCCGGTCGCGGAGAACCCGTGCGCCGGCGCCGCCGCCGTCCACGGCAGCGGCACGCGGCAGCCGTCGCGGCCGGGGTCGGTGCCGCCGGAGCGGAACCACACCGGGTCCTGGCGCGCGTCCGCGGGCAGGTCGAGGACCTCGGGCAGGCCGAGCTCGTCGCCCTGGTACACGTACGCCGACCCCGGCAGCGCCAGCATGAGCAGCGCGGCGGCGTTGGCGCGGGCGAGGGAGCCGAGGCGGGTCGGGTGCCGGCGCACGTCGTGGTTGGACAGCACCCACGTGGTCGGCGCGCCGACGGACTCGGCGGCGTGGATGCACGAGTCGATGCCGGCCCGCACGGCGGCCGGATCGGCCCAGTCGGCCTGCAGGAACTCGAAGTTGAACGCCTGGTGCAGCTCGTCGGGGGCGGTGTAGCGGGCCAGGCGCTGGGGGCTGGACGCCCACGCCTCGGCCACGGCCATGCGGTCGCCGGGGTAGGAGTCGAGGATCTTGCGCCAGGCACGGTGGATCTCGTGCACGCCGTCCTGGTCGAAGTAGGGCAGCACCCGGCGGCCGAGCAGCCCGATCTGGCCGCTGGTGCCGGCGTGCGGGTAGCCGTCGGCCTTGACCATGCCGTGTGCGACGTCGATGCGGAAGCCGTCGACGCCGCGGTCGAGCCAGAACCGCAGTACCGACTCGAACTCCGACCGGACGTCGGCGTTGTCCCAGTTGAGGTCCGGCTGTGCGGGGTCGAACAGGTGCAGGTACCACTCGCCGTCGGCGACCTGCGTCCACGCCGGGCCGCCGAAGACGGACTCCCAGTCGTTCGGGGGCCCGCCGTCGGGGGCCGGCGGGCGGAAGTGGTACCGCGCCCGGGCGGGGTCGTCCGGAAGGGCTTGCAGGGCTTGCGCAAACCACGGGTGGGCGCTGGAGGTGTGGTTGGGCACCACGTCGATGATGACGCGCAGGCCCAGGCCGTGCGCGGCGGCGAGCATCGCGTCGAAGTCGGCGAGGGTGCCGAAGGACGGGTCGACGTCGCGGTAGTCCGACACGTCGTAGCCGCCGTCGACCATGGGGGAGCGGAAGAACGGCGTCAGCCAGATCGCGTCGACGCCGAGGTCAGCCAGGTGCGGCAGGCGTTCGCGCAGGCCGATGAGGTCGCCGATCCCGTCGCCGTTGCCGTCGGCGAAGCTCCTGACGTACACCTCATAAATGACGGCATTACGCCACCATTTGTCCGGATATTCGGGCATAGTGGTCCCTTCAAGTGGCGTTTTGGGGCTTCTAGCGGGGCGCGATGCCGGTCGAGGCGCGCACCACGAGCTCGGGGGCGAACATGAACTCCGAGTGCGGGCTGGGCTGTCCGTTGATCGCGTCGATGAGCGACTGCGCCGCCGCGTTGGACATCGCGCGCACCGGTTGGCGCAGCGTGGTCAGCGGCGGGTCGGTGAACGCGATGAGCGGCGAGTCGTCGTAGCCGACCACGGACACGTCGCGCGGCACCGACAGCCCGCGGCCGCGGGCGGCCCGCACGGCGCCGAGCGCCATGAGGTCCGAGCCGCAGACCAGGCCGGTGACGCCGCGCTCGAGCAGCCGGTCGGCGGCGGCGTGCCCGCCCTCGACGCCGAACAGCGACAGCTCGATGTGCTCCTCCAGGCCGTGGCGGCGCATCGCCTCGCGGTAGCCGTTGGTCTTGCGCTGCACCGGCAGGAACCGCTCGGGGCCGGAGATGAGCCCGATGCGGGTGTGGCCCATGGAGGCCAGGTGGTCCACGGCGATCGCGCTGGCCCGCGCGTCGTCGCAGGAGAAGCACGGCGCCTCGAGCTCGCCCATCCCGGTCAGCATGACGATCGGCAGCGGCCGGTCGATGAGCTTGCGGTAGCGGTCGTGATCGGCCGTGGTGTCGGCGTGCAGGCCGGAGACGAAGATGATGCCGGCGACCGCGCGGTCCAGCAGCATCTCGACGTACTCGTCCTCGGTCACGCCGCCCGGTGTCTGCGTGCACAGCACCGGGGTGTAGCCGTAGCGCGCCAGCGCCGACTCGATGACCTGCGCGAAGAGCGGGAAGATCGGGTTCTCCAGCTCCGGGGTCACCAGGCCGACGAGGCCGGCACTGCGCTTGCGCAAACGTTCGGGGCGTTCGTAACCGAGCACGTCGAGCGCCGTGAGCACCGCGTGCCGGGTGTCCGCACTGACCCCGGGCCGGTCGTTGAGCACCCGCGAGACGGTGGCCTCGCTGACCTCCGCCTGCCGGGCGATGTCAGCGAGGCGAGCTCGTGGAGCGTCCATGGCCATGGGACGAGAGTAAGGGGCCCGACGGCCAAAATGAAAGTCGACTGGAAGCTCTTTCATTCGCTGCAACTCCTTGCTACGGTCTGCGCCACCGGCAATCGATCGACACCCCTTCTGACCCTTGCCGGCCCACATTCCCCTGGAGTTCTTCATGCGCATTCCGCTGCGCGTCGTCGGCGTGCTCGCCCTCGCCGCGTTGACCCTCACCGCCTGCGGCTCCGAGAAATCGCCCGCAAGCTCTTCCACGCAGGGACCGACGGCGACGCTCACCATCTGGGCCGACGACCAGCGCTCCGCCGCCCTGAAGCCGTTCGCCGAGGCCTTCGGCAAGGCCAACCACGTCGACGTGCAGGTCCAGGCGGTCTCCAAGGACCTGCAGACCGTGTACGTGACCGCCGCCCAGTCCGGCAAGGGCCCGGACATCGTCGTCGGCGCGCACGACTGGATCGGCAACCTGGTCCAGAACGGCACCATCGACCCGATCCAGCTCTCGGACTCGCAGAAGTCCGGCTTCGCCGACGTCGCGGTCAAGGCCGTCACCTTCAACGGGCAGGTCTACGGCGTGCCGTACGCCATCGAGAACCTCGCCCTGATCCGCAACACCGACCTGGCGCCGACCGCGCCGGCGACCATGGAGGACCTGGTCGCCGCCGGCAAGGCGCTCAAGGACGCCGGCAAGGTCAGCAACATCATGTCGCTGCAGGTCGGCACGAACGGCGACGCCTACCACATCTACCCGCTGTTCGCCTCGGCCGGCGGCTACCTGTTCGGCACCAAGGCCAACGGCGACTACGACCCGGCCGACCTCGGCGTGGGCAAGCCCGCCTCGGTCGAGGCGTTCAAGAAGATCGCCGCCCTGGGCGAGAAGGGCTCGGGCGCGCTGACCCGCTCGGTCAACAGCGACAACGCCATCCCGACCTTCACCGGCGGCAAGGCGCCGTTCCTCATCTCCGGGCCGTGGGCCGTCGCCGACATCAAGAAGGCCGGCATCAAGTACGACATCACCCCGATCCCGGCCTTCGCCGGCGGCAAGCCCGCGCAGCCGTTCGTCGGCGTGCAGGCGTTCTACGTGGCCAGCAAGGGCAAGAGCAAGGCCCTGGCGAACGAGTTCATCACCAACTACCTCACCAAGCCCGACCTGCAGGTGGCGCTGTACCAGGCCAACCCGCGCCCGCCGGCGCTGACCGCCGCGCTGGACCAGGTCAAGGGCAGCGACCCGGACATCGAGAAGTGGCTCACCGCGGGCAAGGGCGGCGCCGTGCTGCCGGCGATCCCGGCGATGGCCGCGGTGTGGGACCCGTTCGGCAAGGCCGAGTCGGCGATCATCGGCGGCGCGGACGTCAACACGACGCTGACCGGCGCGTCCAAGACCATCACCGACGCGATCAACAAGTAACGCCATGACGAATCTGCACCCCCGGGGCGTCGTCGTGAAGATCGCGGTCCTCGGGCTCGCCCTGGCGCTGGCGGTGTACGCCGCCTTCCCGCTCGCCGACGCCCACGCGTGGGGATGGCTCGCCGTCCTCGTCGTCGTCACCGGGCTGATCTTCGCGATCTACCTGTCGCCGCGGCCGGTCCCGGCGAAGTACCTCGTCCCGGGGGTGCTGTTCCTCCTGGCCTTCCAGGTGGTCCCGGTCCTGCTCACCGTGACCACCGCGTTCACCAACTTCGGCGACGGGCACCGCGGCAGCAAGCAGGACGCGATCACCGCGATCCAGAGCGCGTCCGTGCAGCAGGTGCCCGGCTCGACGGAGTACGCGCTGTCGGTCGCCCTCGACGACGGCGGCCTGAAGTTCCTGCTGCTGTCCTCCGACGGCAAGGCCTTCGTCGGCGACGCGGAGGGCCTGCACGACCTCGCGCCGGGCCAGGTGACCGTGACGGCCGGGCGGATCACCGCGGCCGACGGCTTCGAGCTGCTCGACCTCGGCCAGGCCACCCAGCGCAACGACGAGGTCCTCGCCTTCGCCGTGCCGACCACCGGCGGCGCGATCCGCGCCTCCGGGCTCACCCGGGCCTATACCGGCCAGGCGACCCGCTTCTACGACGCCGGCTGCGACTGCATCACCGACCGGGCCAGCGGCGCGAAGTGGTTCGCCGACGAGAGCAGCGGCGAGTTCGTCGGCGCCGGCGGCGAGCACCTGGCCCAGGGCTGGAAGGTCAACGTCGGCCTGCACAACTTCGCCCGCGTCGTGAGCGACCCGCGCATCGCCGGGCCGTTCGTGAAGACCCTCGTGTGGAACGTCTCCTTCGCGGTCGCGTCGGTGCTGGTGACGTTCGCGCTCGGGCTGGCCTGCGCGCTGGCCCTGCACTCCGACAAGCTGCGCGGGCGCGGGATCTACCGGGTGCTGCTCATCCTGCCGTACGCCATGCCGTCCTTCGCCATGCTGCTGGTCTGGCGCGACCTGTTCAACCAGGACTTCGGCCTCATCAACCGGATCACCGGCCTGCACGTGGACTGGTTCGGCTCGCCCTGGACCGCCCGCCTCGCCGTCATCCTGGTGCAGCTGTGGATGGGCTACCCGTACATGTTCCTGGTCGCCACCGGCGCGCTGCAGGCCATCCCGAAGGAGATGACCGAGGCCGCCTCCATCGACGGCGCCACAGCCTCGCAGCGCTTCCGGCGGGTCACGCTGCCGCTGCTGCTCGTCGCGCTGACGCCGCTGCTCATCTCCTCGTTCGCGTTCAACTTCAACAACTTCAACGCCATCTACCTCACCACCGAGGGCGCGCCGTTCCCGCCCGGCGACTCGAGCGTCGGCGCCACCGACCTGCTCATCACCTACACCTACCGGCTCGCGTTCGGCGGCTCCGGCGCCGAGTTCGGCTTCGCCGCGGCGATCACCGTCTACATCTTCGCCATCGTCGCGCTCATCTCGGTCGTCGGCTTCCGCCGCAGCCGCAAGCAGGAGGAGGTCTACGCGTGACCGCCTGGGTTCGCACCGTCGGGTGGCGCCATGCCGCCGGCGTCGCCGCCGTCGTCTTCTCGCTGTTCCCGATCGTCTTCGTGGTCTCCGCCGCGCTCAACCCGCTGGGCACCCTGAGCTCCACCGGCCTCGTGCCCGAGGCGGCCGGGCTGGGCAACTTCGCCGACCTGTTCCGCAACACCGATTTTCCGCGGTGGTACCTCAACTCGATCCTCGTCGCGGGCCTGGCCGCCGCCGCGGGCGTGTTCCTGTCGATCCTGGCCGCCTACGCGTTCTCCCGCATGCGCTTCCGCGGCCGGCGCGTCGGCCTCGTCACGCTGCTGCTCATCCAGACGTTCCCGCAGTTCCTGTCGGTCGTGACGATCTACATCATCTTCGCCGGGGTCAGCGACTACTACCCGCCGTTCGGCCTCGACAGCCCATGGGGCCTGATGCTGCTGTACCTCGGCGGCGCCCTCGGCGTGAACACCTGGCTCATGAAGGGCTTCCTGGACACCGTGCCCAAGGAGCTCGACGAGTCCGCGGTCATCGACGGCGCCAGCCACGCGCAGGTCTTCTTCCGCGTCATGCTGCCGCTCGTCGCGCCGATCCTCGCCGTCACCGCCCTGCTCGGCTTCATCGGCACCATCAACGAGGTGCTGCTGGCCAACGTGTTCCTGCGCAGCGACGACGCCAAGACCCTCGCGGTCGGCCTCTACGGCCTCGTCGCCGAGAAGCGCAACGCCAACTTCGGCATGTTCTGCGCCGGCTCGCTGCTCACCGCTATCCCGACGGTCGTGGTGTTCCAGGCGCTGCAGCGCTACATCGTGACGGGCCTGACGAGCGGGGCGGTGAAGGGATGATGCACCACGACGGGTCGGCGCTGCACGTGCCCGACCAGAACCCGCGCCTGGGCTCCAACGTGGACGTCTGGCTGCGCACCGGGCCGTCCGTCCGCTCGGTGCACGTCCGGTCCGTCGAGGACGGTGAGCCGCGGTTCACGGCCGCTTCGGCCGAGCGGCGCGGCGCCGAGCTGTGGTGGCGCGCGTCCGTGCTGGTGCGCAACCCGGTCACGCGGTACCGCTTCATCGTCGACGGCGACTGGTACACCGTCCTCGGCCGCTTCGCGCACGACGTCCCCGACGACACGGACTTCCGGCTCGTCGCGCACCCCGGCCCGGCGCCGTGGACGCGGGAGGCGATCGTGTACCAGATCTTCCCGGACCGCTTCGCCCGCTCCGCGACGGCGCCGGCCACCCCCGACTGGGCGGTGCGCCGCGAGTGGGACGACCCGGTCGTCGGCCGCGGCCCCGACGCGTCGCGGCAGTTCTACGGCGGCGACCTCGACGGCATCGCCCGGCGCCTGGACCACATCCAGGACCTCGGCGCCGACACCGTCTACCTGACCCCGTTCTTCCCGGCCCGCTCCAACCACCGCTACGACGCCGTCGCCTTCGACCGCGTCGACCCGCTCCTCGGCGGCGACCGGGCCCTGCGCCGCCTCGCCGACGCCCTGCACACCCGCGGCATGCGCCTGGTCGGCGACCTCACCACGAACCACACCGGCGTCGAGCACCCGTGGTTCGACCAGCCCGACCTGTACTACATGAGCGCCGACGGCGGCTACGAGTCCTGGCTGGGCGTGCCCAGCCTGCCGAAGCTGAACTGGCACTCGGCGCGGCTGCGCGAGCGCTTCGTCACCGACCCGGACTCGATCGTGCGGCGCTGGCTGCGGTACCTCGACGGCTGGCGCATCGACGTGGCCAACATGACCGGCCGCCGCGACGGCGACGACCTCACCCACGAGGTCTCCCGCCTGATCGCCCAGTCCGTGCGCGCCGCCCGCCCCGACGCCCTGCTCGTCGCCGAGCACGCACACGGCGCCGGCCCCGACCTGGATGCCGACGGCTGGCAGGGCACCATGAACTACGCCGGCTTCCTACGTCCACTGTGGACCTGGCTGCGCGCCGACGACCTGGACCTGCCCGACTTCCTCGGCGTCCCCGGCGGCGTGCCGGCCCGCGACGGCCACGCGATGGTCGCCACCATGCGCGCCATGATGGCCACGATGAGCTGGCGCTCGTGGATCCACTCCTGGAACCTGCTCGGCAGCCACGACACCGCCCGCATCCGCACGGTCGTCGGCGACCTCGGCCGGATGGAGGTCGCCGTGGGCCTGCTCGCAACGCTGCCGGGCGTCCCGATGATGTTCGCGGGCGACGAGTTCGGCCTCACCGGGTCGTTCGGCGAGCAGTCCCGCACCCCGATGCCGTGGCGGACGAGCATCCAGACCCTGCCGTGGTACTCGAGGCTGCTGTCGCTGCGCCGCAAGCACCCGGCCCTGCGCGGCGGCGGCCTGCGCTTCGCCCACGTCAGCGCCGACGCCGTGGCGTTCTGGCGCGAGACACACGACGAGCGCCTCCTGATCCTGGCCCGCCGCGCCCCCGGCGCCCCGCTCCCCATGCCAATTTCGGAGGCCACGAACCTCTACGGCGGCGCCGAACTGCGCGGTGAGCTGCCCGGGGACGGCCCGACCGTGCAGATCTGGTCCTGTCCCTCGTAGCGTTTTTTGTCGTACCCCGGCGTTACTGTGCGGTCATGGATGAGCTCGAGTACTACCGGACGCACAGCGCGGCGACCGATCCGGGCGCTCACCGCAACCTGCTCGACGACCGGCCCGCCGACCCCGCCGCCTTGGCGAAGCTGGTCGGCGGCCTGATCGTCCACCGCGACTGGACCTGGCGCTTCGGCTTCACCCTGCCCGAGCACCGCCGCGACGAGGCCAACACCCGCACCGTGTCCGCCATGCTCGACCGCCTCGGCTCCCTCGACGAGCGCCAGCCGTCCGAGCGCCTCGCCGGCACCTGCCGCGACTTCACCGTCCTGCTCGTCGCCCTGCTGCGCGCCGCCGGCGTCCCCGCCCGCGCCCGCGCCGGCTTCGCCGGCTACTTCACCGAGGGCTTCTACGACGACCACTGGGTCGTCGAGACCTGGTCCGCCGCCACGTCGTCGTGGCACCTGGTCGACGCCCAGGTCGCCGGCGCCCCACCCGGCACCTACAACACCGCCGCCGGCCTCGACCCCCTCGACGTCCCACGCGACGCCTTCCTGGTCGGCGGCCAGGCCTGGCGCGACTGCCGCACCGGCGCCCACGACCCGTCCACGTTCGGCGTCGCCGTCGCCGGCCTGACCGGCATGTGGGAGATCCAGGGCAACGTCCTGCGCGACCTCGCCGCCCTGAACCGCGCCGAGACCCTCCCGTGGGACAACTGGGGCCTGATCCCCGTCCACTACGACGAGCTGCCCCACGCCGACCTGGACCTGCTGGACCGCGTGGCGGCCGTGAGCGCCGCGGGCGGCCCACTTCCGGTCAGCGAAGCCGCCTACGCGAGCGACCCCCGCATCCCCGCCCCGTCCAGCGCGCCGTAGCCCCGCCCCGCGCTGCCGCCGGGTGTCATTTGCCTCGGTCATCCATCATCGTGAGCATGGCTCGTGGGTCGGATCTCGGCTGGTGGGGGCGCCACCCGTATGCGTATGTGGCCATCACCAACGGCCTGTTGCTGCTCTGCATCGTCCTGGCGGTGATCGCCGGGCCCGGGGCCGCGATCATTCCCGGGTTCTTCGGCCTGCTGTTCGTGATCGCCGCGGCGTATTCGTGGCACTGGCTGCTGAAGGGCCGCCACCAGTCCAAGGCGAAGAACGACCGGCTGCGCTGGAAGATCGACAAGGTGCTGCTGCGGATCGGCTGGGTCGTGCTCACCGCGGTCTTCCTCTGCCTGGCGGGAACGTCGATCATCGGTATATACGGCTCATGGCGCCTGGATCGCTACGGCGTCACCACCGAGGCCACCGTCGCCGACATCGACGGCAGCACCATCACGGTCAGCTTCCGGACCGGCGACGGCCTCCGCGAGGGAGACCTGCGCACCGAACGCGGCGACGGTTCCCGGCTGCACGTGGGTGACCCGGTCCAGATCCTCCACGACCCGGACCCCGGCTACCGCGAAGTCGTCCTGGCCGAGCGCTCGCCGTACGCGGGCTGGCCGTTCGCCATCGGCATCGGCGCCATCGTGGCCGGCTACTTCGTCGTGGTGCCCGCCGGCCGGCGAGTCATCAACAGCCAGGCCTCGCGCCATTGGCGCAAGGCCTGAACACGATGCGGGCGGGGCGCGTCCGGCTGCGCTAGAACGGCGCCGGGCCGCGGCCGGCCAACGTCATCAGGATCTGCGTGGCGAGCAGACGCCGCGTGCCGGTCACCGCCACGTCACCGAACTCTTCGTACGGCAGCTCGATCTGCAGGCCGTCGCCCGCGGCCCGGACGGCGGCGGTGGCTTCGTCGGGCCGGAACGTGCCACCCCAGCCGGCGGGACGACCGTGCTGGTTCGTCTTGAGCGAGGCCGTGCCCGGCACCCGTGTGCCGTCGGCGAGGATGAGCCGTGCCGGCCCCGAGTAGATGCTCATATCCTCCTACCCTAGCTGCCGGGGTGTCACCCCACCCCTTCGGCCGGGTCGTTGATCACGAGCCAGCTGTCCGTGTTCGCACTGGCCGTCGTCTCGGTGTTCGTGATCGCTATGGCCGGCTCGTTCCACCGGCTACCGGACCTGCGGCGCAGCGGGAGTCGAGCGGCCGCGGCCGCCGCCGTTGTAGACGATGACGTCGGGGCGCTCGCCGTACTCGCGGAACGTGGCCAGGGCCTCGGCACGCAGCACGTCGGTGCGGACCTCGACCCCGCGGGCGGCGAGCTGCTCCTTCCAGTCGGGGCGCATGGGGCCCTCGTCGAAGCCCGTGAGGTGCTCGACCTCGTCGCCCTCGCCGGCGATGACGAGGCGGGCGACGCCGGACCACAGCACGGCGCCGTAGCACATCGCGCAGGGGCGCCAGTTCACGGCGAGTTCAACCGGCGGGCGGCCGGCGGCGCCCAGGTCCCAGGTGGCGGCGCCGGCCTGGGCCAGGCAGAGGGCGACGACCTCGGCATGCATCCCGGACAGGCCGCTGGCCAGCACCAGGTTGACGCCGACGGACAGGACGGCGCCGGTGGCGGCGTCCGTGACGACGGCGGCGAACGGGCCGCCGGTGCCCTCGAGGTGGTTGCGCCGGGCCAGGCGGTGCGCGAGGCTCATCCGGGCCTCGACATCGGGCAGCGACGGCTCGACGGCGGCGAGCTCGGCGGCGACCCAGCCGGGCAGCCGGGCGCCGAAGTGCGTGGTGGCGAGCTGCATGCGGTACCCCCTCAGGCCGTGAAGAAGTGGCTCAGGCCCATGGCCTTCAGTCCGCGGCGGTACGCCACGGAGCTGCGGTCGGCGGCGATGTTGACCTCGATGCGCGGGTCGAGCGGCAGGTTCTCCGGCCGCTGCGCCTCCACGACGCGCCGGTCCTCCTCGAAGACGCGCAGGTTGAAGGCGAAGATCTCGCTCGCCGGCTGTGCGGTGGCGAAGTCCTTCGCGATCGGCGCGAACATGCGCGTGCGGCGGGCCGAGACGGGCGTGGCGGCGTTCATGATGCACAGGCGGCCGCCGTCGGGGAAGTGCACGACCAGGGTGGCGGTGAACGGCAGGTGCAGCGCGAAGCGGCGCAGCCAGCGGTACCCGTCGGGGGCGCGCTGCCCGGCGCCGTGCGGGTAGTTCGCGACGGTCGAGCAGTAGTCGACGGTGAAGCCGTCGGCGGTGGCGACCGGGTTGTACGGCGGGACGACCGGGTTGTCCGGGTCGCCGAACGTGCCCGGGTGCACGAACCCGAAATGCGCGACGTCGAGGAACCCCTCGACCTGCCGGCCGGCGAACGCGGCAACGTCGAACGGCGGACAGGTCACGCGCTGGAAGCCGGCCTCGTCCCAGCCCGGCATCGGCGGTACACCGCCGCCGCGGTGGTCGAGGCAGGTCCACACCAGGCCGTAGCGCTCGAGGACCGGGTAGGTGCGCAGGTGCATCCGGGCCGGGACCTTCGCCGCGGGGTCGGCGGGGATCGCGACGCACGCGCCGCCCGCGCCGAAGCGCAGCCCGTGGTAGGCGCAGGCGATGGTGGTGCCGTCGCCGGTGCCGAGCGAGAGGGGCACGCCCCGGTGCGGGCACAGGTCGTCGGCGACGACGATGCCGGACCCGGTGCGGTACACGACGAGAGGCACGTCCAGCAGCGTCGCCGCGAGCGGAGCGGTGCCGACGTCCTCGGCCCGGGCGAGGGCATACCAGCCGCGGGCCAGGATCGCCCAGTCGGCGGGGTCGAAGGTGCAGTCACGCGGCGGCGCCGGCGCGGCCGCGGAGGGGGTTTGTGTCACGGACACGGCAGGGCTCCCGGAGGCATCGGTGGCAACGGCGAGGGATGGGCGCGGCCCATCGCGGCCGTGCTCAGCCGTGCGCGATCCGCCCGCGGGTCCAGGCGGTGCGGTGGACGCGGCGGCGGGCGTCCACGCCCTGCGCGTGCGCGGCGGTCACGACCCACCTCCCGTCGCCGTCCGGATGCTGCCTCCCATGCTCTGGCCGGAGGGTTTCGGCGGGGTTTCCGGGGCGTCTCACCCTGCCGCGTGACGCGGCCGGTCGTCCCCGGACTTTGGGGTATCCGGGGACGACCGGCCGCGGCTGTTACGAGGCGTACACCTCGAATTCGGAGATCTGGCCGGCCGGCCAGCCTGTGTTGGCGGTGAAGGTCAGTCGCAGGTAGCGCTGTGTCGTGGCCGGGAACGTGATCGTCACCGTGTTACCCGTGGCCGGGTTGAAGGTGTATCCCGCCGACCCCACGACCGTGGTGTACGACGAGCCGTCGGTCGAGCCGAGTACGGACAGGGTCTGGGTACGGGTCTGCCAGGAGGTTGACGGCGGCAGTTTGAGCACCACGCGGGAGACGCTGACCGAGGAGCCGAGGTCGACGGTGAGCGACTGCGGGAAGGCGTTGTTCGCGCTCTCCCAGTACGTCGATGCGTTGCCGTCCACCGTGTTCCCCGCGACGTACGACTGCGTCACGCTGGTCGCGGTGACCGGCCGTCCGGCCGCCAGGTTCGAGGTGGCGGAGGTGCCGCTGCCGGACAGGGCCACGGAGTGCGGGCTGCCCGGCGCGTTCGAGCCGACCGAGAGCGTGCCGGCACGGGCGCCGGTCGCGGCCGGTGTGAAGGTCACGTTGACCGTGCAGGAGGCGCCCGCGGCCAGCGTCGACCCGCACGTGCTGGTCTGCGCGAAGTCGCCGGTGATGGTGACGCCGGTGAGCGTCGCCGTGCCGGTGCCGGTGTTGGTGACCGTCACCGCCGATGCCGGGCTGGTCGACCCGACCGTACGGCTGCCGAAGGACAACGTGCCCGGGGAGACCGAGATCGCCGGGGCGGTGGTGCCGCCGTCGGCGTACACCTCGAGCTCGGAGACCTGGGCGGCGGGCCAGCCCGTGTTGGCGGTGAAGGTCAGCCGCAGGTACCGCTGCGCGCCGGACGGCAGGTTGATCGTCACCGTATTGGCGCTGGCCGGGTTGAAGGTGTAGCCGGCCGAGCCGGCGATCGTGCTGTACGACGAGCCGTCGGCCGAACCGAGCACCGACAGCGTCTGGGTGCGGGTGCCCCAGCTCGCCGGCAGCTTGAGCACCACCCGGCCGACGGTGACGGCGGAGCCGAGGTCGACGGTGAGCGACTGCGGGAAGGCGTTGTTCGCGCTCTCCCAGTACGTCGATGCGTTGCCGTCCACCGCGTTGCCGGCGACGAACGACTGGTTCGTGCTGGTCGCGGTGACCGGCCGGCCCAGCGCGAGGTTGCCCGACGGGCTGGCGCCGGTCCCGGTGAGCGCCACGGTCAGCGGGCTGCCGGGCGCCGACGAGGCGACCGCCAGCGAACCGCCGCGCACGCCGGTGGCGGTCGGCCTGAAGGTCACGCTGAGCGTGCAGGAGGCGCCCGCGGCCAGGCTCGACCCGCACGTGTTGGTCTGCGCATAGTCGCCGGTGACCGTCACGCCCGTGACCGTCACCGCCGCCGTTGCGGTGTTGCGCACGGTCACCGTGCGGGCGGCACTGGTGGTGTTGACGTTCTGCGCGCCGAAGTCGAGGCTGCCCGGATCGGCGACGAGCCCGCCGCCACCGCCGCCGCGGCGCCGCTCGAACTCGGCCGTCCAGTAGGCGGTCCGGTCGAGGTACGCCGTCTCCGAAGCGGTCCCGGTGAGGCCGTAGGCGCCGGAGTAGGTCTGGTAGCCGAACCCGGCCGGCGGGTTGCTGCGGGCCGGCTCGATCGACGACCCCTCGTGCCACTCGTTGAACGAGGTGATCGAGACCCAGGTCGGCAGCCCGCCCTTGGCCGGGTCGAGCGCGTTGTTCCAGACCTGGTCGTACGTGGCGCCGTTGTTGCGGGCCAGGGTGGGCGTGGTGTTGCCCGGCACCGCCCGGTCGTCCAGGTAGCCGGGGCCGATCGAGGGCGACCAGACCAGGCCGTGGGACTGGGCGTACTCGCCGGCCGCCTCCCAGCCCGGCGCGGTGGCGGCGGCGATCGCGTCGTAGGTGTACATGCCGGAGAAGTTCGCGATCTTCGTCGTGTCCGTGGTCTGCGCCAGGATGATGTTGTTGCCGTTGACCTGGGACAGCGCCGACCAGTCGGTGATGTTCAGGCTGTCGAAGATGTAGTACGCCGGGCGGTTACCGCGGTCCGCCGCCCGGAAGAACGCCGGGTGGCTGCCGTAGCGGCTGTTGATGTAGTTGATGTCCGACACCGTCGAGGCGGCGGTCCGCCCGGCGTACGGCTCCAGGTGCCAGGCGACCTTGATCCCCTGCGCCTGGGCCGCGTTGAGCACGCCCATGGCGAGGCCGTCCTCGTAGGAGCCCTGGCCCCACCAGCTGTAGATGATCACGCCCGCGCCGGACTGCCGTACCCACGCCATCTGCTGCGCCACCGCGCCGGCGAAGTCGCCGGAGTCGTACGCGCCGAGCGTCGGGTAGTAGTCGGCGCCGATGTCGTTCGGCGGGGTGTGCCCGCCCTGCTGCCAGTGCCGGTAGCTGCCGTTGACCGACGGGCTGCCGTACCACGGGTAGTAGAAGAGGTGCACGTTCGGCGAGAGGGTCGGCGGCGGGTTGTTCTGGCCGACGCCGGGGCCGACGAAGTCGACCCAGTTGACGTTGAGCAGCCCGCCGGTCCCGCCGCCGGCCGGTGGCCGGGCGACGAAGTAGAGGGGCTGGCTCACCGTGCTCGCGGGCAGCGTGACGGACACGTCGGTGTACGTCTGCCAGCCGCCCGTCCCCGGCACGTTGGCCGAGCCCAGGAGCGTCCCGGTGGGCGAGCCGGCGCGCACGTCGACCACGGCGCCCGAGCCGCCGGACGCGGCCCGCAGCCGCAGCGACTGGATGCCGGTGAGGTTGGCCGGCGTGAACGACCACCAGTCGCCCTCTTCGATGAAGCCGATGTTCTGCAAGCCGCCCTGCGCATCGCCGGTCGCCTCGCGCTGCACGCCCGGGTCGCCACCGGCGGGGGCGCCGGCGACCCGGCCGGTCGCGCTGAAGTACTCGGCCTGCTTCCGCTTCGGCTGCAACTGCACCTGCGACCGTCCGGTCAGTGCGGCCGCGCCGCCGGCGCCGCCCTGGTCGGTGTAGCTGGCCTCGAGGACGGCGAAGAGGTTCGCGTCGGCGCCGTGCCCGCTGTCCAACGAGGTCTGGATGCTTCCCGAGCAGCCCGCCTGCTGCTGCAGCGGGTGCGCGTGCTCGTCGTGGCCGAGCAGGTACTGCAGTACCACTCGGGAACAGTCGATCGGGCCGTCCTCCGGATCGGTGACCGTGATCGTGTAGTTGACCTGGGTGCCCCAGTCGAAGAACCCGCCGTTCGGCGGAAGGTTCAGCGTCACCGTCGGGGCGGTGTTGCCGACCGTGATGGGCACGTTCGCCACGCCGGTGCGGCCGCCCGGGTCGGTCACCGTGAGCTGGGCGGTGTAGTTGCCGTTCGCGGTGTACGTGTGGCTCGGGTTGGCCTGCGTCGAGGTGCCGCCGTCACCGAACGTCCAGGCGTAGGTGATCGGCTGTCCCGCGGGGTCCCGCGAGCCGGCGCTGTTGAACTGTACGGTGAGCGGCGCGACACCAGTGGTCGGCTGGCCCGCCGCCGCGGCGACCGGCGCCGCGTCCACGGTGCGGTAGTCGATCCGGTAGACGCCGGAGTCGTCGTTGTTGCCGCCGAAGCCGCTGCCCCACTCGATCAGGTAGAGCGCGCCGTCGGGCCCGAAGTCGAAGTCCATCGGGCGGACGAAGGACATCCCGTTGAGCAGTTGGTTGATGTCGACGAGGCTCTTGCCGTCCGCGCCGACCTGCATCGTGTACATCTTCGACTGGTTCCACTCGCCGAAGAGGGCCTTGCCGTCGAAGTACGCGGGCCACTTGCGATCGGAGACGAGCCCGGCGTTGTACCGGTAGACGGGGCCACCCATCGGCGCGCCGCCGCCGCCGATCTCCGGGAACAGCGGGTTGCCGTCGTAGTCGTAGTCGACGGTGGCCGCGACGGCCGGCGGGAGGTTGGTGAGCCCGGTGTTGTTGGGGGAGTTGTTGACCGGGGCGGCGCAGTTGAAGGCCGGCCCGCTCGGCCCGGACGGGAACGTGAAGTCCCGGTAGGCGTAGTTGTTGCCGACGCAGTACGGCCAGCCGTAGTTGCCGGGCTGCCCGACGATGTTCCACTCCACGGTGTTGCCGGGCCCGCGGTTCGGGTCGGCCGCGCCGGCGTCCGGCCCGTAGTCGGCGACGTAGAGGACGTTCGTCTTCGGGTCGATGCCGATCCGGAACGGGTTGCGGAAGCCCATCGCGTAGATCTCCGGCCGCGTCTGCGCGGTGCCGGGCGCGAAGAGGTTGCCCGTGGGCACCGTGTACGTCCCGCTCGCCTCCGGGTGGATGCGCAGCACCTTGCCGCGCAGGTCGTTGGTGTTGGCGGCGCTGCGCTGCGAGTCGTAGTCCTGCCGGCCCGACCGCTCGTCGATCGGGGCGTAGCCGCCGGACTCGAACGGGTTGGTGTTGTCGCCGGTGGCCAGGTACAGGTTGCCGGCGCTGTCGAAGGTCATCGAGCCGCCCTCGTGGCAGCACGTGTTGCGCTGGGTGTCGACCTGCAGCACGACCCGCTCGCTCGCGAGGTCCAGGGTGTCCCCATTGACCGTGAAGCGGGACAGCAGGTTGCGGGCCGCCCCTGTCGCGGGCGAGTAGTAGAGGTACACCCAGTGGTTGGTGGCGAAGTTCGGGTCCAGCGTGAGTCCGAGCAGCCCGTCCTCGTTGCCGGTGAAGACGCTGACCGTGCCGGCGTTGACGGTGGTCTGGGTGTCCGGCTTGATGATCCGCAGCCGGCCGTCCCGCTCGATGTAGAACACCCGGCCGTCGGGCGCGACATCGAGCTCCATCGGGTTGTTGGTGTTGCTGTCCAGCGTCACCTTCTGGAAGTTGGCGGTCTTCGACGCGCCGCAGTCGGCGGCCACCACGCCGGCCGCCGTCTGGATGCCGCCGAGCAGGTGGGCGCGGAACTGGGCGTCGGAGTACGACGCGATGGTGTGGCCGCCGCCCGTGTACCAGGCCCGGCCGCCGTCGTAGTTCTGGCACCACGTCGTCGGATGGTCGGCGCCCATCGCGCCCGCGCCCGGCGTGTACGACGTCTCGTCGAGGCTGGCCAGGACGTGTACGGCGGCGCGCGGGTTGGTCCGGAAGTTGTACCACTCGTCGAATCGGGACCACTTGGCCGGCAGCGACGCGGTGGAGGGGTGCGCCGGGTCCTCGACCTTCACGGTCGCCTGCTGTTCGGCCGGGTGCGAGTTGAAGTACGCCCCGACCAGCCCGCCGTACCAGGGCCAGTCGTACTCGGTGTCGGAGGCGGAGTGGACCCCGACGTACCCGCCGCCGGCGCGGATGTAGCGCTCGAAGGCGGACTGCTGGGTCGCGTCGAGGACGTCGCCGGTGGTCGAGAGCCAGACCACCGCCTTGTACCTGGCCAGGTTGGCGTCGGTGAAGGCCGCGGCGTCCTCGGTGGCGTCGACGGTGAAGTCGTTCGCGGCGCCGAGCTGCTGGATCGCCGTGATGCCGGCGGGGATCGAGTCGTGCCGGAACCCGGCGGTCTTCGAGAAGACCAGGATCGAGTACGTCGCCGCGGCGGCCGGGGTGGCGAAGGCGGCGAAGACGGCCATGGTGCACGCGGTGGCGAGGGCCGTGACGGCGGCGAGCAGCCGGATCGGCCGGTGTCGAGTCGAGGCTGGGCGATGGAAGGCGAACATGCCGGTCTCCTTCCCGGGGGTGGTCCGGGACAGGGCGCGGCGGCCTGACGGAGCCGTCGCGCCGTGAGGGCAGGCGGTCAGGTCCTCGCCGACGGACCGACAGCAGGCTTCGCTGCCATGCGGCCGCGGTACAGCCGCATGTTGGCCGATAGATTAGCGTTGATCGTCGCAAGAAGCCACGAGTGCACCGAAAAATTTGTACAGATGAACGCCAAATTCCGGGTGAGCGCGGCCTCACGTGTGTCACGCCGAGCACCACCCGGTCGGCGTGCGCTCGACCGGATCCTCAACGATCAGCCGCGCAGACGTCTGTGCCTGGTCTACCGGATCATGCCGTACCTCGGGCGAGCACCGAGAGCTGGGCGTGGTCGATCGTGTGCACCAGTGCGTCGGCGTGCCGGTGCACCAACCGCCACTCTCCGTCGTCGCGGCGGAAGACCAGCGTGACGCGCAACGACCAGTCCTGCGCCGGGAGCCCGCCGACCACGCCGTGCTGCCGTTCGATCGCCGCGATCACGGCCAGGTCGCCCGCGCGGTAGGTCTGCACGACCTCGAGCTGCGCTTCGCCGCCCTGGAACCATGCGGCGGTCGCGTCGAGGGACGCGTCGGAGTGATCGAAGCCGTGTGCAGCGCCGCCGTACGGCGACATGAGCGTGTAGTCGTCGGCGTGCGGAAGGAGGCCCAGGTAGGTGCGGATGTCGCCGCGGATGAAGGCAGCGGCCGCGTCGGCCGCACGACGCACGAGCGCCGCGAGCTCCTCGTCATCGTTCACCGTCATACCCGCATCCACGCAACCGACGCCTCCGGCGTTCAGCGACGGGTGCGCACGTCCGCGGTCATGGAGCGTCTGCTGCATCCACTCCTTGGCGACAGGCGATCAGTTGCTCCGCGTCCGTTCACCGTCGAGGAACTGCCGGCTGCCGTCATGTTGGTCTTGTGGCATCGTGGGGAAAATGAACGCCGCTGCCTGGCAGGGGCCGCCCAGCGGCATCCTGGGCAGCCCTGTGCCCATCCAGCAGTTCGTCGCCAGAACGGCCCATGCTGTCGTCGCGCTGCAGCATGTCATCGCCTTCCGGGAGGGCTGCACCCTCAACCTGCACCTCGCCGCCCGGCGGGGCACGCTGGAGGAGTCCGCATGGGAGCGCCTCCTCGGAAGCCTTACCGGGCAACATCCATACGTCACACCGGCCGACGCTGCCCTCAAGTTCGGTGTCCGCTTTCCTGACGGCTCAAAAGCCACGACCATCGCCAACGCCTTCCGAGGCTGGGCGCACCCCACCGACCGGCCGGACCCTCCCATGCTCGTCGAGACCGGCAGCGGATCCAGCAGCTCCGACCGCAGCTACGAGGGCGACCAGCAGCTCTGGCTCTGGCCACTCCCGCCGCCGGAGCCCTTCGAGTTCGTCATCGAGTGGCAGAGCATGGGCATCGACACCACCGCCATAACACTCGACGGAAGCGCCATCGCCCGCGCGGCGGAACAGGCCCTGCCGTACTGGCCGTGACGGCACCGCCCAGGAGTTGATGAAGGGCCTGAAACCACCCGACTGAATACGCTGCTGACGGTCGCTCGTCGCCAGTGAGCCTTCGGGGGGTTGGCGGTGGCCGGGCGCAGGCTCGGATCTTGGGGGTGGACTGAGGTCCCGGTGGTGAAGGGGCGTCGGTCCCGGATGGTTGGGGCGGTTCGGCACGGGCGCCCGGCACGGGCCGGGGATGACGATGGATGTGTCAAAGGGACACGGCAGGAGGCCGGAAATGCGCACCGCACACATCCACCAGGTCAACCACCTCGAGCGCGTCGAGGCCCCGGGCAGCATGCTCACCAGGACGGCCGCCAAGGCCCTGGCCGTGCTGCGCTACGCCACCGGGTTCGTCTTCCTCTGGGCGTTCGCCGACAAGACCTTCGGCCTGGGCTACTCGACCCCCGAAGCCAAGGCCTGGATCAACGGCGGCAACCCGACCAAGGGCTTCCTCGCCTCCGTCGACGCCGGTCCCCTGCAGGGCTTCTTCCACACCATCGCCGGCACCTGGTACGCCAACTGGGCGTTCATGCTCGGCATGCTCGGCATCGGCATCGCGCTGACCGCCGGCATCGGCCTGCGCATCGCCGCCGTGTCCGGCACCCTCATCATGGCCGGCATGTGGCTGGCCGAGTACCCCCTGGCGCAGCACGCCGCCAACGGCGCACCCACCGGCTCCACCAACCCGCTGACCGACTACCACGTCATCTACGCCGCCGTGCTCATCGTCCTAGCCGCCGCCTACGCCGGCCACACCTGGGGCCTCGGCCGCCGCTGGGCCAAACTCCCCATCGTCCAGCGCAACCGCTGGCTCATCTGATCCGCACCGACCCACGAAGCCCGGAGACCTGGCGGCGACCGTCTCCGGGCTTCACCGTGCGCCCGCACGGGCCACCGTCCGAAGGACGTGGCCGTCAACCGCATGCAGGAGCTCGAACCAAGCCCGGAGGCCCGATCGTTCGGCCCCGCCGACCCTCCTCCGCGACCCCCGCTACCACCCCCGAGCCGTCCGCGCTCGACCTGGCCGTGTTGAACGATTCCCGGACAGCGGTCGATCAGGCTGGCACGCTCAGGGCGACGTTCACGGTCAACCTGTCGAACACCTTCGGGACGGCGACCGGAGTGGCCGACATCGTCGCCGGCACGGCGATCTCGGTCAAGTTCCACGCCGTCTCGTGGCCGTAGGTTTACGCTGCATCAACTTCTCTGACCGAACAAACTCGGAGGTGCCGGGGTCATGCTGCCCGAGGTCTCGGAGGAGCACGGCTTGCTCGTCCGCACGGACTTCTCGGACGACGCGGCCTGGGACGAGCTCTGCGTTCATTTACAGCAGATTCTCGATACCATCCACGCCATCCTGATGCCGATCGACAATCCCGATCTTGTCGGCTTGACCCCCGCCGGACTCGCGGGCCGCATGACGCAGTCTGACGTCTCGCATGCCTTTCTGGCTGACCACGTTACCTTCAGCGACCCTGGGCGGTCGCTGGTGGCCGTCGATCTCTACGACGATCCCGGACGCGTCGTACGCGTCACGCCTGCGGGCTTCCTCCACGTCCAAGCCGGCCTCACCGCAGGCAACGTCCTCTTCTGGGAAATCGCCGAGCACTGGACCGCAGAACAGGGCATCTGCCGGTAGGGCGTAGTCTCGCCGCCGCCCTGACGTGCACGTGACCTTGCTGAGTTGGGAGCCTCGCGAAGCTTGCCGCGGTCGCGGTGCCCTTCAGCCAGCCGACGCCTGGAGCGACCGGGCTCGTCGGAACAGCACGCCAAGCAGATGCGCGTAACCTGCAACGATGCCCGTCGGCCAGTCAACGGGCGGCCTGGGAAGTCCGGTTGTTGTCGTACCCTCCGCCTAGGCTCGGTTCGTGACTGTGCGCACCCTGTCCCGCACCGACGCCCGCCGCCTTGCCGTGCGCGCCCAACTGCTGGACGCCCACCGCCCGAGCGGGATGTTCGACGCTGTCCGCCGGTTGACGTTGCTGCAGAACGATCCGACCGCGGCCGTCGCGCCCAACGCCGACCTGGTGCTGTGGAGCCGTCTTGGCTCCTCGTATTCCCCGGCGCAGCTGCGCGACGCCATCGACGAGCAGGCGCTGCTGGAGCTGCGCGGCCTGATCCGGCCGCCGGAGGACCTCGCGCTGTATCGGGCCGAGATGGCTGAGTGGCCGGGGCGTCCTCCGCTGCGTGATTGGCAGGAGAGCGTGCAGGGCTGGGTGGATGCCAACAATGGCTGCAGGCTGGACATCCTCGCCCGGCTTCGTGCCGACGGTCCGCTGCCGGCGGGTGAGCTGCCGGACACGTGCGTGATCCCGTGGCGCTCCTCCGGCTGGACGAACGATCGCAACGTGCTGAAGATGATCGACTTCCTCGTGCAGCGCGGCGAGGTCGCGGCCGCTGGCCGGCGCGGCGCCCACCGGCTGTGGGATCTCGCCGAGCGGGTTTACCCGGACGACGTGGTGCCCTACGAGGACGCGTTGCGGATCCGTGACGAGCGCCGGCTGCGCGCGCTGGGCATTGCGCGCGCCCGTGCCCCGGAGAACCCGGTCGAGCCGAATGACGTGCGGGCCGTGGGCGAGCCCGCGGTGGTCGAGGGTGTGAAGGGCGAATGGCGGATCGACCCGGAGGTGCTGGACCGGACGTTCACCGGTCGCGCCGCGTTGCTGTCCCCGCTGGACCGGCTCGTCTACGACCGCAAGCGGATGACCGAGCTGTTCGAGTACGACTACCAGCTGGAGATGTACAAGCCGGCCGCCAAGCGCCGCTGGGGCTACTGGGCGCTGCCGATCTTGTACGGCGACCGGCTGGTCGGCAAGCTCGACGCCACCGCCGACCGCAAGGCCGGTGTGCTTCGGGTGGACGCCGTCCACCAGGACGTTGCGTTCAGCAAGGCGATGACCGCCGCAGTGCGGCACGAGATCGATGACCTGGCGAGCTGGCTGCAGCTGACCCTGGCCTGGGCGACCTGAACGCCCGGCGAGGCCGGCTCCCGCGGGGGAAGCCGGCCTCGCACGAGCAGGGCGATCAGGAGCAGGGATCAGGCGCGGGCGTCCGCCAGTTCCGGCTCCGCGGCCGGGGCGTGCGACGCGGTGACGGTCGTGTGGCGGGCGCGCGGGATGAGCAGGCCGACGGCGACCGACAGGGCCGCGGCCACGGCCAGGGCGACGAACGCGGTGGTGAACGCGGACTCCGTCGGCAGGCCGTCGGCGCGCAGGTCGCCGGTGACGATCGAGCTGACCACCGCGGTACCGATGGAGGCCCCGATGGTGCGGATGTTGGCGTTCATGCCGCTCGCCGCGCCCGTCTGGGCCATCGGGACCGAGTGCACGATGAGGCTCGTCATCGACGAGTAGGCCAGGCCGATGCCGACGCCGAAGACCGCGGCGGCGGTGGCCACCTCCCACGGCGCGGAGTGCGCGAAGGCGAACGCGGCGCTCGCGGCGGTGGACAGCAGCGCGCCGGCGACCACCTGCGCGCGGCTGGGGAACCACGCGGCCATCGGGCCGCTGAGCATGCCGGCGACGGCCATGGTGGCCAGCATCGGGACCATGAGCAGGCCGGCCTCGCCGACGGAGGAGCCGAAGCCGTAGCCGGTGGCGCGGGGGATCTGCATGAACTGGGGCAGGAAGGCGTACACCCCGAACATGCCGGCGCCGAACAGCAGCGCGACGATGTTGGTGGTCCACACGGTGGGCAGGCGCATCATGCGCATGTCGATGAGCGGGTTGCCGGAGCGGACCTCGACCGCGACCCACGCCGCGAGCAGCACGACGGCGAGCGCGAACAGCCCGACGGTGCGCGGCGCCGCCCAGCCCCACGCGTTGCCCTTGCTCAGCGGCAGCAGCAGCGCGACGAGCCAGCCGGACAGCAGGGCGGCGGCGGGCCAGTTGACCCGGCCGGCCGAGCGCACCGGCGACGGCGGCACGAAGCGCCACGCGAGCAGGCCGGTGACGGTGACGATGCCGAGCGGGATCCAGAACAGCCAGCGCCAGTTCAGCGCGGACACGACGGGGCCGGCCAGCACGATGCCGGTGCCGCCGCCGAGGGCGATGACCGCCGACATCGCGCCGACCGCGGACACGACGCGGCCGGGCGGGAACTCGTCGCGGATGATGCCGAACGACAGCGGGAACAGCGCGCCGCCGAGGCCCTGGATGACCCGCGCGACGATGAGCACGGCGACGTTCGGGGCGAGGGCGGCGAGCAGGCAGCCGAGGGCGATCGCGGCGAGCGCGGCGAGCAGGGTGCGCTCCTTGCCGATCATGTCGCCGATGCGGCCCATGAGCGGGGTGGCGACGGACGCGGCGAGCAGCCAGGCGGTCAGCACCCACGTCACGGTGCCGGCGGAGGTGTGCAGGTCGCGCTGGATGACGGGCAGCACCGGGCTGACCAGCGACTGCAGCATGGAGAACGCCGCCGTCGACGCCGCCAGCACGGCGAACGTCAGCCGGTACGATGACCGGGGCTTAACTTGAGGCATGCCTCCACACTAGCGGAGGCTGGCCTCCGGTCCACGGAGTTTTACTCGCTCGGTGTGCGGCGCCCGTCACACCCGGCCATGGACGCGCGCGACCTGGCCGCCCTGCCCTGAACGCCCCTCGAAGCCACCCGGCGGGGATTGGCACGGGGCCGCGCGCCCGCCGGGCGCAATGATGGCACCGTGATCGATTTCGCGGACCTCACCACCCCGCTCGTCGCCGACGCCTGTGTGCGGGCCGGCGTGCCGCCACGCTTCGCGCCCGCCGGGGTGCGGCCCGTCGTCCCGGGCTCCCGGCTCGCCGGGCGGGTGCTGCCGGCCCGGCACTACGGCAGCGTCGACGTCTTCCTCGAGGCGTACGACGACGCCCGCCCCGGCGACGTGCTCGTCGTGGACAACGGCGGGCGCACCGATGAGGCCTGCGTCGGCGACCTCACCGTGCTCGAGGCGGTCGCCGCCGGCGTGGCCGGGCTCGTCGTGTGGGGCCTGCACCGCGACACCGCCGAGCTCGCCGAGATCGGCGCGCCGGTGTTCAGCTACGGTGCCCTGCCGGCCGGGCCGCTGCGCGTCGACGAGCGCGAGCCCGAGGCCCTCGTCACCGCCCGCTTCGGCCCGCACCTGGTCGGCGCCGGCGACGTCGTGTTCGCCGACGACGACGGGGTGCTGTTCCTCGCCGCCGACAAGGTCGACGAGGTCCTCGCCCTGGCCCGCCCGATCCGGCACACCGAGCGCGACCAGGCGCGGCGCATCACGGCGGGGGAGACCCTGCGGGCCCAGACGCGCTTCGCCGACTTTCTGGCCGTCCGGGCGCAGGATCCGGGGTACACCTTCCGCGCCCATCTGCGCAGAGTCGGCGGAGCCATCGAGGAATAAGCGCAGGGCAGGACAAAGGGTCGCCGCCGTTGACGGGCACGTTCGTCGATGTGAGATTGCCAATCACATTGACGGGTGGCTACGCGCGAAGCACACGACGCATCGCGCGTACCCCAACGAAGGGAACCCCCATGCCCAAGAGACGGACCCTCGCAGTCGGTGCGGCGATCCTCGCCGTCGCCGCGAGCGTCGTCGCCGCACCCGCCCCCGCCCAGGCACTCTCGGTCACCGGCCTGGGCGCGACGATCGCGCTGAACAACTGCTCGGGCTCGCTGGTGCGCTGGCCGCAGTCGGTCGACGCCGACCGGGCCATGCTGCTGACCAACGGCCACTGCTACGAGAACGGGTTCATCAACGCCGGTGTGGTGCTGCAGAACCGCACCAGCAGCCGCTCCGGCACGCTGCTGAGCGACACCGGCGCCTCCCTGGGCACGGTTCGGGCGGACAAGCTCATCTACGGCACGATGACGAACACCGACGTCGCGCTGTACCAGCTCACCGACACGTTCGCCTCGATCAAGACCAAGTACAACACCACCGCGCTGACCGTCGCCGCCGCCCGTCCGGCCGACGGCACCGCGATGACGATCCCGTCGAGCTACTGGAAGCAGGTCTGGACCTGCAACGTCAACGGGTTCGTGCCGACGCTGCGCGAGGACCAGTGGACGTGGCATGACTCCATCCGGTACGACACCGGCTGCCAGACCACCCACGGCACCTCGGGCTCGCCGATCATCCGCTCGTCGGACCGGCAGATCATCGGCATCAACAACACCGGCAACGACGACGGGCAGAGCTGCACGCTGAACAACCCGTGCGAGGTCGACGCGAACGGCAACGTGACCGTCCACCAGGGACAGTCCTACGGCGAGCAGACGTACTGGTTCACCACCTGCCTGAACTCCTCGCGCGCGATCGACCTGACCGTCTCCGGCTGCCTGCTCACCGGCGCCAGCACGCCGGGCAACACGGTCACGGTCACCAACCCGGGCGCGCAGACGGCCACCGTCGGCACGGCGACGTCGCTGCAGATCACCGCGACCGACTCGCAGTCGGGCCAGACGCTGACCTACTCGGCGACCGGCCTGCCGTCGGGCCTGAGCATCAACGCGAGCACGGGCCTGATCTCCGGCACGCCGACGACCGCGCAGAGCACCAGCACCACGGTCACGGCGCGCGACACCACCGGCGCGACGGGTAGCGCGACGTTCAGCTGGACGGTCAGCGGCGGGGGCGGCGGCAGCTGCAGCGGCCAGAAGCTCACCAACCCGGGCTTCGAGTCCGGCGCCACCGGCTGGAGCGGCACCACCGGCGCCATCGGCCAGTGGGCCTCGCAGGGCCAGGCGGCGCACGGCGGCACGTACAGCGCGTGGCTGCTCGGCTACGGCTCCACGCACACCGAGAGCGTCTCGCAGGCAGTCACCATCCCGGCCGGCTGCAGCGCCACGCTGACGTTCTGGGTGCACATCGACTCGGCCGAGACGACCACGACGGTGCAGTACGACAAGCTCACCGTCACGGCCGGCTCGACCACCCTGGCGACGCTGTCGAACCTGAACAAGGCCAGTGGGTACGTCCAGAAGACCTACAGCCTGAACGCGTTCGCCGGGCAGACGGTCACGCTCAAGTGGAACGGCACCGAGGACTCCTCGCTGCAGACGTCGTTCGTGCTCGACGACCTCGCGGTCACCCTGTCCTGATCCCGTGGCGGTGGGGGCCGGGTCCCGGCCCCCACCGCCGCACCGCTACGAGTCCTGCGACTTGCCCGTCGTCAGCCGGGCCAGCACCAGCGCGACGAGGATGACCAGGCCGTACACCGCCTGGATCCACTGCGCCGACACGCCCGCGAGGGTCAGGATGTTGCTGACCAGGCCCAGCACCAGCACGCCGCACAGCGCGCCGAACAGGGTGCCCTTGCCGCCGTTCATGCTCACGCCGCCGATGACCGCCGCCGCGAAGACCTGGAAGATCATCTGCGAGCCCTGGTTGGACGCGATGGAGCCGAGCCGGCCGGCCATGAGCAGCCCGGCGAGCGCGGCCAGCAGGCCCGCGATCATGAAGACCACGTACATGACCCGGTCGGTGCGGATGCCGGCGGCCCGGGCGGCGTCGGCGTTGCCGCCGATGGCGTAGACGGCACGGCCCTGGCGGAACCAGCCGAGCGCCGCGATCCCGGCGGCGAACACCACCACACAAAGCCAGACCGACAGCGGTACGCCGAGCCAGATGGTGTTGCCCAGGTACGTCACCGACGGCGGCAGGTCGAACAGGCTCTGCCCGCCGGTGATGCCGATCTGCACGCCGCGCAGCGTGATGAGCATGCCGAGCGTCACGATGAACGCCGACAGGCCGAAACGCAGGATCAGCACGCCGTTGAGCGCCCCGATGAGGATGCCGACGAGCAGGCAGATCGGCACCGCCAGGGCGGTGGCCCACTCGGTGCCGATGCCGTGGCTCGCCGCCGGGATGACCAGCGCCACGCCGAGGGCCGGCGCGAGCCCGACCGTCGACTCCAGGGACAGGTCGAAGCGCCCGCCGATGAGGATCAGCGTCTCGCCGAGCACCAGCAGCGACAGCTCGGTCTGCTGCTGCAGCACGTTGACGAGGTTGGCGCGGGACAGGAACACCGGGTCGATGAGCGCGCCGACGACGAGCAGCGCGACGATGGCCGGCACCAGCGCCAGGTCGCGCAGGCGGGCCAGGGGCACGGCCCGCCGCGCCGGCGCCGGCGCGGTGACAGTCGTGGTCATGCGGAGACTCCTTCGACGGCGGCGACCACCTCGGTGTCGCTCCAACCGGCCTGCAGTTCGGTGGTGACGCGCCCGTGGAACATGACGAGCACGCGGTCGCAGTGGCGCAGGTCGTCGAGCTCGTCGGAGACCATGAGCACGCCGGTGCCGGCGTCGGCCGCGGCCCGCACCGCCCCCAGCAGCGACTCCTTGGAGCGCACGTCGACGCCGGCAGTGGGGTTGATGAGCACGAGGACCTTCGGCTCCCGCGCCGTGGCCCTGGCCAGGACGACCTTCTGCGCGTTGCCGCCGGAGAGGCTGGCGACGGGCGCGTCCGGGCCCTCGGTGCGGATGTCGTAGCGCTCGATGGCCGCCTGTGCCGCCGCCCGCCGCCGTCCCGGCAGGATCATCCCGGCCGGGCCGAGCCGGTCGGCGATCGGCATGGTGGCGTTCTCGCCGACGGACAGCAGCGGCACGAGCCCCTCGCGGTGGCGGTCCTGCGGCACCAGGCCGATGCCGGCCCGCAGCGCGGCGGGCACGCCCGCCCCGACGGTGGCGCCGCCGACGCTGACGGTGCCGGCCGAGGCGCGCCGCAGCCCGCCGACGGTCTCGGCGAGCGACACCTTGCCGCTGCTGCCGGAGCCGGTCACGCCGACGATCTCGCCGGCCTTGACCTCCAGCGTCAGCGGCTCGTAGGCGCCGTCGAGGGCGAGGCCGTCGATGCGCAGCGCGGCCGGCACCGAGGCGTCCCGCGGCGGGCGCCGCGCGACGTCGGTCAGGCCGACCGCCTCGCCGGTCATCGCGGCCACGAGGTCGTCGTGCCCGATGTCGGCGACGGGCCTGGTGAGGATCCACCGGGCGTCGCGCAGGACGGTGACGGTGTCGCACACGGTGTACACCTCCTGCAGATGATGCGAGATGAACAGCATCGTCACGCCGGAGGCGGCCAGCCCCCGCAGCCGGGCGAAGAGCCGGTCGATGGCCGCGGCGTCGAGGCGGGCGGTCGGCTCGTCGAGGATGATGAACCGCGCGCCCTGCGACAGAGCCCGCGCGATCTCGACGAGCTGGCGCTGCTCGACGCCGAGGTCGGCGGCGGGCGCGCCCGGGTCGACGCCGACGCCGTACTCCTCCAGCAGCTGTCCGGCCCGCCGCCGCAGCGCGCCCCAGCGGATCGGGCCGCCCTCGCTCTGCCGGTTGAGGAACAGGTTCTCCGCGACGGTGAGCGTCGGGATGATGGTCGAGCGCTGGAACACGCAGGCGACCCGCCGGCGCCACGCGCCGCGGTCGGCGGCGGGCGGCGCCGGCTCGCCGCCGAAGCGGATCTCGCCGCCGTCGGGCCGGTGCAGGCCGGTGAGCAGGGACACGAGGGTGGACTTGCCGGCGCCGTTGCGCCCGACGAGAGCGTGCGTCTCGCCGGGCGCGATGCGCATGGTGACGTCCGACAGCGCCGTGGTGGCGCCGAAGTGCTTGCTCACCCCGACGGCCGCCACGGCACTTTCAGTTACCGACATCATTTACCGATCTGGTTTCCCCACAACGCCTTGTCATCGACGTTGTCCTTGGTCACGAGCGGAGCGGGCAGCTGGTCCTCGAGCACGCCCTCGCGCACCTGCACGATGGTGCTGTCGTGGTCGGTCTTGCCGGGCTCGAACTTCTTGCCGTCCACCGCCGCCTTGGCGTAGAACAGCGCGTACTTCGCGTAGAGGTCGGCCGGCTGCGACACGGTCGCGTCGATCTCGCCCTTGCGGATCGCGTCGAACTCCTGCGGGATGCCGTCGTTGGACACGATGAAGATGTGCTTGGAGTCCGTGGGCGGCACGAGGAGGTTCTTCGAGCGCAGCAGCTGCAGCGTCGGGGCCAGGAACACGCCGCCGGCCTGCATGTAGATGCCGTTGATGTCCGGGTGCTGCGCGAGGCGGGTCTGCAGCGCGGCGGAGGCCTTGGCGCCCTCCCACTCGGTCGGCTCGGCGAAGACGGTGATGCCGGGGTACTTCTGCTGCATGCACTCGGCGAAGGCCTCCGAGCGGTCGCGGCCGTTGACCGAGGACAGCGAGCCCTGGAACTCCACGACCTTGCCCTTGCCGCCGAGCTTCTGGCCGAGGTACTCGCACGCCTTCTGCCCGTACGCCCGGTTGTCGGCGCGCACGACCATGTACACGTTGCCCTTGTCGGGCCGGGTGTCGACGGTGACCACGGGTATCTTCTTCTGCTCCAGCGTGTTCAGGGTGGTGGCGATGGCGCCGGTGTCCTGCGGTGCCATCACGATCGCCTTTGCGCCCTGACTCGTCAACGCCTGTGTGTTCGCGACCAGCTTCGCGATGTCGTTCTGCGAGTTGGTCGGCGTCATCAGGTTGAGGTTGGCCTCCTTGGCGTACTGCGGGATGTACTTGGCGTAGGAGTTCCAGAAGTCGGAGTCGGCGCGCGGCAGGTCGACGGCGATCGGCGCGCCGGCGCCGCCGGTGGACGAGCCGCCCGGCTTGTCGGTCGTGGAGTTGCAGGCCGCCAGGGTGACGACCAGCGCGGCGGCGACGAGCGGTGCCAGCTTTCTCATGGCGAACTTCCTCAGGGGGTGTCGGGATTCCAGATTGGGCCGTCCGGAAACGCGTAGCGGGCAATACTCTCCGCCCGCATGGTGGAGCTGAAACCCGGGGCGAGCGGAGCGAGGTAGCGGCCCCCCCGCAGCCGCACCGGGTCGGCGAAGTGTTCGTGCAGGTGGTCCACATACTCGATCACGCGGTTGCGCATGCTGCGCGAGACCGCCACGTAGTCGAACAACGACAGATGCTGCACCAGCTCGCACAGCCCGACCCCACCGGCGTGCGGGCACACCGGGACGCCGAACTTGGCGGCCAGCAGCAGGATCGCCACGTTCTCGTTCACCCCGGCGACGCGGGCGGCGTCGAGCTGGACGAACGAGACCGCGTTGAGCTGCAGCAGCTGCTTGAAGACCACCCGATTCTGCACGTGCTCGCCGGTGGCGACGGGCACGGGCGCGATACGGCGGGCGATCTCGGCGTGCCCGACCACGTCGTCGGGCGAGGTGGGCTCCTCGACCCACCACGGGTGGAACGGTGCGAGGGCGCGCACCCACTCCACCGCGGTGCCGACGTCCCAGCGCTGGTTGGCGTCGACGGCGATGCGCACGTTCGGCCCGCACACGTCGCGGGCGATGCGCATCCGGCGCAGGTCGTCGTCGAGGTCGGCGCCGACCTTGAGCTTGATCTGCGTGAACCCGGCGTCGACGGCCTCGCGGCACAGCCGGGCGAGCTTGTCGTCGTCGTAGCCGAGCCAGCCCGGCGACGTCGCGTACGCCGGGTAGCCCTCCGCGAGCAGCGTGGCGATGCGCTCCTCGCGGCCCTCCGCACCCGGCCGCAGCAGCTCGAGGGCCTCTTTCGGGGTCAGGGCGTCGGTGAGGTACCGGAAGTCGACGAGTTCGACGAGCTCCTCCGGGTGCATGGAGGACAGCAGCTGCCACAGCGGCAGCCCGGCCCGCTTCGCCTTGAGGTCCCACAGGGCGTTGACCACGGCACTGATAGCCATGTGCATGACGCCCTTCTCGGGACCGAGCCAGCGCAGCTGGGAGTCGTGCACGAGCTCCCGCCACAGGCCGCCGAGGTCGTCGAGGACCTCCTTCACCAGCCGTCCGACGATATAGGGTCGAAGAGCCAGAATTGCCGCCGTTTGTACCTCGTTGCCGCGCCCGATCGTGAAGGCGAACCCGTGCCCTTCGTGACCGTCGACGGCGTCCGTGCGCAGCACGACGTACGCGGCCGAGTAGTCCGGGTCCGGGTTCATCGCATCGGAGCCGTCCAGCTGCCGCGACGTGGGGAACCGCACGTCGTAGGTGGAAAGCTCCACGAACCGGTTGCTCATCGCCCCGTCCTTGCCTCGTTCGTCGCGCGGTCGCCCTCGCGTGGTCGCCCGCGCTCGGTGAACTCGCTCGGTTGAACTCGCTCGGTTGATCCTCACGAATACATCCGATGTTTAGCAGGCGAAGGTCATCAAGGCAAGGCTTTTGTGCCGACGAACAGAAGTGCGGCGAGAACTTGACGCGGGCATACCTCGGATGTTCACTATCGCTCGAGGGTTGCCCATGGTTCGATGGCCGGAGCCACCGCCGCGGCCGCGGGCGACGCCCTTTTGCCGTGACGCCGACGCGGCAAACAGGGCCGGGTGCCGGCCGCGGGGCCCCGCGGCCGGCACGTCATGTGTTGTGGTTGCGGTTTCCTGCTATGCCCTACCGTCGCGTCGTGAGTGACGTCGACGATCATCGTGAGGCCGTGTTCGCGGCCCTCAACCGGCCGCGCCTCGTCGAGGCGCTGGGCCGGCTCAGCCTGCCCGGCCTGATAGACCTGCTCGACGAGGTGTTGCGGTCCCGCACGATCACCCACGACGGGGGCGACGAAGAACGGATCGTGCTCGCCGTCGCGGCCTGGTATCCGCCGCGCGCCAAGCAGGAGGGCTCCGACGAGGCGTACCTGGCCGCGCTCGGCCTGCCGGACCTGGGCCCGAACGACAGGTACTACCCGTCCGGATTCTGCCAGATGGGTACGTGTCGCACGTGCAGGACCGAGATCGTCTCGGACGTCAAGCGGGTGCTGTGCCCGGTGTGCCGGACACCGCGGTCGCTGACCTGAACCTGAGGCTTTGCGTGGCTTTGCTGTACTAGGGCTGCGCTGTTCCGACGGGGGAGGGGACGTTCATGAAGCTCAAAGTGGTCGCGGCCGTTGTGGCCGTGGCGGTGGCCGTCGCGCTGGGCGGGTGCAGCAGCGACGACGCGAACGCGCACGACCTCAAGGGCGTGCCGTGGAAGACCCCGGACAAGATCGAGGTGTACGCCAACGTGGACGGGCACCCGAACATCACGCGCGTATGCATCGACGGGGTGGCGTTCGCCACGACCAGCCGGGACGCGGGGCAGAACTTCATGCGGGTCCCGGAGTGGGACGTGTCGTTCTGCGGCGGGGAGCCCTCGCCCTACGTGCCGCGCGTCGGCTCGCCCAACACCGATCCGTCGCCGACGCCGAAGTCGAACTGACGGGACAGCGCCGACCGCCGCCGCCAACCAGCTCAAGGAGCAGCGGAGCGTCGCTGTGCGGTGACCGTTTCCAAAAACTGTCACACCCGTATGGTGCAATCGCAGGCATGAGGGGGCGCGTCGTCGATCTGGTGCTCGCCGGCAGCGGGCTGGCGGCGGGCGCACTGATGTTCGTCACCGGGCAGTATCAGGCCCGGGTGCATCCGCTGTGGCTGTTCGTGCCCCTCGTGGTGTGCTGCGGCGCGCTGCTGCTGCGCCGCACCGCCCCGCTGGCGAGCGTGATCGTCGGCACCGCGGCCGTCGCCTGCGACGTGGTCATCGGGCCGTCCCTGGCCACCCCGCTGGTCTACACGCAGGTGCTCTACGACGCCTGCGTGCACGGCCGCGCCGCTCTCGCCCGGGCGTTGCTGGTCGTCTCCGTGGTCGGCTCCGTCGTCACCGGCGTGGCCTTCCTCGTCGTCGTCCGCGACGTGCGCGCGCTGGGCCTGGGCGTGCTGCTCGCGCTCGTCACCGTCGTGCCGGTGCTGACCGGCACCCACGTCCGCCACCACCGCGACCGGGCCGCCGCCGCCCGCCGCGAGGCCGACCAGGTCGCCCGGCTCGCGGCGGCCGACCGCGCCAACGCCGTCGCGGCCGAGCGGGCGGCGATGGCCCGGGAGCTGCACGACGTCATCGCCAACCACCTCAGCGCTGTGGCCATCCACGCCACCGCGGCGCTGTCCGCCGACCTCGGCGCCGACGGCACCCGGCAGGCGCTCACGGTCATCCGGGAGAACAGCGTGCAGGGCCTCGCCGAGATGCGGCGCATGGTCGGGTTCCTGCGCGACCCGGCCGCCGGGCCGGACACCGTGCCGGACAACGCGCCCGGCGGGCTGAGCGCGCTGGATGCGCTCGCGACGCGCGCCGGGCTGCCGGTCGACCTCGACGTGCGCGGCGACGTCGGGGGCGTGCCGGTGAGCGTGGATTTGGCGGCGTATCGGATCGTGCAGGAGTCGCTGACCAACGCCCTGAAGCACGGCGACGGCGGTCCGGTCTCGGTGCGGGTCGCCCGCACCGGGGACGTTGTGGACGTGCGGGTTTCGTCCGGGCTGATCGGGATGCGGGAGCGGGCCGAGTTGCTCGGCGGGGAGCTGAGCGCGGGGGCAGAGGGGGATCGGTGGGTTGTGAGCGCGCGCCTGCCGCTGGAGGGGCCGTGACGGCCGGGGGCGTGGTGGCCGAGGGTTCGGGGGTGGGGGGCCGGGGGCGGGGGCCGG
>NZ_BAABAT010000030.1:0-139774 GCF_039537565.1 Dactylosporangium darangshiense | reverse complement strand
CTCATCGACCTCATCATCATGACCATCCCGGGGATCTCCTGATGCGCCTACCCAGCTGGCTCGCCCAGCACCTCGCCGCCCTGCGCGCCCTCGTCGCCCTGACGATCGTGCTCGGCCTGGCCTACCCCCTGCTCATGGTCGCCGCCGCCCACATACCGGGCCTGTCCGGTCGCGCCAGCCGGTCCCTCATCGGTCAGTCCTTCACGGACAAGGACGGCAACCCACTCAGGCAGTACTTCCAGTCCCGGCCGTCCGCCGCCGGCGCCGGCTACGACCCGACCGCCAGCGGGGCCAGCAACCTCGGGCCCGAGAACCTCAAGCTCCTCAGCGAGGTCTGCGCCCGCAGCAAGGCCGTCGGCGAGCTCGAGGGCGTGGACGGGTCCCGGCCCTACTGCACCCCCGACGGCGCCGCCGCCGTCCTGGCCGTCTACCCCGACCACGCGGTGAGCCTCGGCGAGGCCTGCCCGGCCCGGCCGTTCGTCAGCCAGTACCGCGCCCGGCCGGTCGAGTGCGCCCGGCCCGGCGCGGACTACTCCGCCGGCGTCACCACCCCGATCCGCGGGCGCGCGCCCGACCGGCCGGCCGTGCCCGCCGACGCGGTCACCGCCAGCGGCAGCGGCCTCGACCCGCACATCAGCGTCGCCTACGCCAACCTGCAGGTCCACCGGGTCGCTGGCGTGCGCCACCTGCCCGAGGAGCGGGTGCGCCGGCTCGTCGAAGCGCACACCCGGGGACGTACGCTCGGATTCATGGGCGAACCGGCGGTCAACGTCCTCGAGTTGAACCGCGCCCTGGACAGGAGCTGAGATCATGACGGCGCGCGGGACGCTGCGGGTGTACCTGGGCGCCGCGCCCGGCGTCGGCAAGACCTACAAGATGCTCGAGGAGGGGCAGCGCCGGCGGGACCGCGGCACCGACGTCGTCGTCGGGTTCGTCGAGACGCACGACCGGCCCGTCACCGCCGCGATGCTCGAGGGCCTCGACGTCGTGCCGCGCAAGGACGTGCAGTACCGCGGCGCCGCCTTCACCGAGCTCGACGTCGACGCCGTCCTGGCCCGTCGGCCCGAGGTCGCCCTCATCGACGAGCTCGCCCACACCAACGTGCCCGGTGGCGAGCACGTCAAGCGGTGGGAGGACGTCGAGGTCCTGCTGGAGGCCGGGATCGAGGTGCTGACCACGGTGAACGTGCAGCACCTGGAGTCGCTCAACGACGTCGTCGAGTCCATCACGGGGGTACCACAGCGCGAAACCGTCCCCGACGCCGTCGTGCGCCGCGCCGAGCAGATCGAGCTCGTCGACATGACCCCCGAAGCCCTGCGCCGCCGCATGGCACACGGCAACATCTACAAGCCCGAGAAGATCGACGCCGCACTCGGCAACTACTTCCGGGTCGGCAACCTCACCGCCCTGCGCGAGCTCGCCCTGCTCTGGCTCGCCGACAAGGTCGACGAGCAGCTGGACCGGTACCGGGCCGACCACGCCATCGACAAGACCTGGGAGGCCCGGGAGCGGGTCGTGGTCGCGCTCACCGGCGGCCCCGAGGGCGACACCCTGATCCGCCGCGCCGCCCGAGTCGCGGCGCGGACGAAGGGCGCCGACGTCCTGGCCGTGCACGTGGTCCGCGGCGACGGCCTGGCCGGCGCGGACCCGGCGAGCCTGACCCGGCAGCGGCTGCTGGTCGAGTCCCTCGGCGGCACCTACCACCAGGTCCTCGGCGGCGACGTGCCCCGTGCCCTGCTCGACTTCGCCCGCGGCGTCAACGCCACCCAGCTCGTCCTCGGCGCCAGCCGCCGCGGCCGCCTCGCCCAGATCCTCTCGCCCGGCGTCGGCGTCACCACCACCGCCGGCTCCGGCGCCATCGACGTGCACCTCGTCACCCACGCGGAGGCCCGCCGGTTCTCCTGGCGCATCCGCACCGGGGCCGCCGGCGGGCTCACCCGGGGCCGGCGCGCCGCCGGGCTGGCGCTCGCCGCGGCCGGGCTGCCGCTGCTCACCCTCGCCCTGCACGGGGTGCGCGGCACCATGGCGCTGCCCAGCGACATCCTCGCCTACCTCGTCCTGGCCGTCGCCGCCGCGCTCGTCGGCGGCCTCATCCCCGCGCTGATCTGCGCCGTCGGCGGGTTCCTGCTGCTCAACTGGTACTTCACCCCGCCGCTCAACCGGTTCACGGTCGCCGAGCGGGAGAACCTGTTCGCCCTCGTCGCGTACGTCGCCGTCGCCGTCGCGGTGGCCACCGTGGTGGACGCGGCCGCGAGACGGGCCCGCGACGCCGCCCGCGCCTCCGCCGAGGCGCAGACCCTCTCGACCCTCGCCGTCAGCGTCCTGCACGGCGACAACCCCCTCGAGGCGCTCCTGGAACGGGTGCGCGAGTCGTTCGGGCTGGCCTGCGTGACGCTGCTGGAGCGGGCCGACGAGCACGCACCGTGGCGCCCGGCGGCGTCCGTCGGCGCCGAGCCGTGCACCAGCCCGGCCGACGGCGAGACCGAGGTGCCGATCGAGGAGAACGTGTCCCTGGTGCTGCGTGGCCACGCCCTGCCCGCCGAGGCGCGCCGGCTCGTCGAGGCGTTCGCCGCGCACGCCGCCATCGCGCTGCGCCAGCGCCGCCTCGCCGAGCAGGCCGCCGAGGCCGGCACCCTTGCCGAGGTCGACCGGCTGCGCACCGCGCTGCTGTCGGCGGTGAGTCACGACCTGCGCTCGCCCCTGGCCTCCGCGAAGGCCGCGGTCGGCAGCCTGCGCAGCCCCGACGTGCAGTTCAGCGACGAGGACCAGGCCGAGCTGCTCGCGACCGCGGAGGAGTCCCTCGACAAGCTCACCCGCCTGGTCGAGAACCTCCTGGACATGTCCCGCCTGCAGGCCGGCGCCCTCGCCCTCAGCCTGCAGCCGGTCGACCTCGCCGACGCGCTGCCCCGCGCCGCCGACGACCTCGACGCCGCCGTCGCGGTCATCGTGCCGGAGCGGCTGCCCGAGGTGCGCGCCGACCCGGCCCTGCTCGAACGGATCCTCGTCAACCTGCTCGGCAACGCCCTGCGCTACAGCCCGGTCGAACGGCCGCCGTCGATGCGCGCCAGCGAGCACGCCGGCCTCGTCGAGATCCGGGTCGTCGACCACGGCCCGGGCCTGCCGCCGGCGCACCAGGAGCGGGTGTTCCAGCCCTTCCAGCGCCTCGGCGACCGCGACAACGCCACCGGCGTCGGTCTGGGCCTGGCCCTGTCCCGCGGCCTCGCCGAGGCGATGGGCGGCTCCCTGACGCCGGAGCCGACCCCGGGCGGCGGCCTCACGATGACGCTGGCGCTGCCCCGGGTGTGACCTCCAGGCGGTAGCCGATCCCCGGCTCGGTGATGATGTGCCGGGGCCGCGACGGGTCGGCCTCCAGCTTGCGGCGCAGGTTGGCGAAGTGCACCCGCAGGTAGTTGGTCTCCGTCTCGTACTGCGGGCCCCACACCTCCCGCAGCAGCTGCCGCTGCTCCACCAGCTTCCCGGCGTGCCGGGCGAGGACCTCCAGCAGGTGCCACTCCGTCGGGGTGAGCCGCACCGGCCGCCCGTCCGGGCCGGTCGCCTGCTTCGTCGACAGGTCCAGGCGGAACGACGACGCCTCGACGACCGGCGCGGCCGGTGCGGGCGCGGCCCGGCGCAGCGCCGCCCGCATCCGGGCGAGCAGCTCGTCCATGCCGAACGGCTTGGTGACGTAGTCGTCGGCGCCGGCGTCGAGGGCGGCGACCTTGGACGGCCCGCCGTGCCGTGCGGACAGGACGATGATGGGCACGGTGCTGTACCCCCGGATGCCCGTCACCACGTCGATGCCGTCCTGGTCGGGCAGGCCGAGGTCGACCACGACGAGGTCGGGCGGGTGGTGCGCGGCGGCGTCCAGCCCGGCGCCGGCGCTCGTGGCGGTCTGCACCTGGTAGCCGCGGGCGGCGAAGTTCAGCCGCAGCGCCCGCAGCAGCGGCTCGTCGTCGTCGACGATCAGGACCTTCGTCATGCTGCCGGCAGCTCCACAGTCATCGTCAGCCCCCCGCCCGGACTTTCCGAAGGGGTCACCGTCCCGCCCATCGCCTCGGTGAAGCCGCGCACGATCGCCAGCCCCAGGCCGAGGCCGGGCTTGCCGTGGTCGCCGAGGCGCTGGAACGGCTCGAACAGCCCGGCGAGGTCGGCGACGGGCACGCCGGGGCCGTCGTCGGCGACGACCAGCCGCACCCGGTCGCCGGCCGCCGCGCCGGAGATCCGCACGGTCGGGGCGGCGGCCAGCGCGTTGGCGACCAGGTTGGCCACCACCCGCTCCAGCAGCCCCGGATCGGCGAGGGCGAGCGGCAGGTCGTCGGGCACGTCGAGGGCGACCCGGCCCTTCACGTGCTCGTGGTCGGGCAGGTGCAGGACCACGTCGGCGGCGACGGCGTCCAGCGCCGTCGGCTCCGGCGTCGCGGACAGCACCCCGGCCCGCAGCCGGCTCAGCGACAACAGGTTCTCCACCAGGGCGGTCATCCGGTCCGTGGCGTCCTCGACGGTGGCGAGCAGGTCGTCGCGGTCCTGCTCGCTCCACTGCACGTCGTGCTGGCGCAGGCTGGACGCGGCCGCCTTGATCCCCGCGAGGGGCGTGCGCAGGTCGTGGCTGACCGCGTCGAGCAGGGCGGTGCGCAGCCGGTCGATCTCGGCCAGCTCACGGCCCCGGGCCGCCTCGTCGGCGAGGTGCTGCCGCTCGTGCAGGCGGGCGGCCGCGGCGGCGAGCCGGCCCAGGGTGCGCCGGTCCTCGGCGAAGACGGGCGGGCCCCAGGCGTCCAGGCGTACGCCTGCGGCGGCCGCCACACTGAGGGCCGGATCGCCGCCGGGAACGTCGCCGACGGCGGCGACGGGCACGCCGCGCTCGACGAGCGCGACGGCGTCCATCCGGTAGGCGTCGCGGACCTGGGCGAGGATGCCGCCCAGGGCGTCCGCGGCCGCGGGGGCGGCGGTCAGCTGGGCGAGCAGCCGCGCCTCGACGTCGCGGCGGGCGACCGCGGAGCGCTGCCGGGCGACGGCGTCCATGGCGACCGCCACCGCGGCGGCGACGACCACGTAGACGACCAGGACGATCGCGTTGTCGGTGCTGCCGACACGCAGCGTGTGGTACGGCGGGACGAAGAAGAAGTTGACGAGCGCGTCGGCGGCGACGGCCGCACCGAGCGCCGGCCACGGCCCGCCGGCCACCGCCGTCGCGGCGACCGGCACCAGGAACAGCAGCGTCACCGACGCCAGGGACAGGTGCCCGCGCAGCGGCTCCAGCACGGCGGTCGCCACGCCGAGCCCGGCCACCGCCACCACGAGCCCCGTCCGGGCCCGCCGGACGGCACCGGGGCGATCGCTGCTCACACGCCCATTGTCGCAGCGGCCCCGGCCGGCTCCGGGCGGCTGTGCAGCTGCCATGGGACGCTGATCACCATCACCTGCGGCTGGAACAGCAGGCGGGCCTTGAGCCGCAGGGCGCTCTGGTTGTGCAGCAGGTGCTCCCACCAGCGCCCGACGACGTACTCGGGGATGTAGACCGCCACGGCGTCGCGCGGTGCGCCGTCGCGCAGCTCGCGGACGTACTGCAGGATCGGCCCGGTGATGTCCCGGTAGGGCGAGTCGAGGACGGCCAGCGGCACCGGGACGCCCCGCTCGACCCAGCGGACCTGCAGCGCGCGGGCCTCGTCGGGTGAGGTGGCGACGGTGACCGCGGTCAGCGTGTCCGGCCGGCCGGCCCGGGCGAAGGCGAGCGCCCGCAGCGCCGGGCGGTGCAGCCGGGAGACGAGCACGACCGCGTGGACCCGGGCGGGCAGCACCTCGCCGTGCGGCTCCGGCTCGAGCTCCGCGCTCACCCGGTCGTAGTGCCGGCGGATGGCGCTCATCATGAGGTACAACAGCGGCATCGCGATGACCACGAGGTATGCCCCGTGGGTGAACTTGGTGGCCAGGACGACCACGAGGACCGCGGCGGTGCACAGCGCGCCGGCGCCGTTGACGGCCCGGGCGCGGTGCAGGCGGCGTCGAGCGAGGCGGTCCCGCTCGGCGCGCAGCAGCCGGTTCCAGTGCCGGACCATGCCCGCCTGGCTGAGCGTGAACGAGGTGAAGACGCCGAGGATGTACAGCTGGATGAGCCGCGTCACCGAGCCCTCGAACGCCCAGATCAGCGCGCCGGCGATCAGGGCCAGCAGCAGGATCCCGTTGGAGTAGGCGAGCCGGTCGCCGCGGGTATGCAGCTGCCGCGGCAGGAACCGCTCCTCCGCCAGGATCGCGCCGAGCAGCGGGAAGCCGTTGAACGCGGTGTTCGCGGCGAGGATGAGGATCAGCGCCGTGGTCGCCTGCACGAAGTAGAAGCCGACGGAGTGCGGCCCGCCGAAGACCGCCGCGGCGACCTGCGCGATGACGGTGCGCTGCGCGCCGGCGGCGCAGTCGCCGGGGAAGCCGGACAGGTCGCACGGGTTCTCGGCGACGTGCACCCGGGCGATGAGCGCCACGGCGGTCAGCCCGGCGAACATCGTGATCGCCAGGATGCCCATCGCGGCGAGCGTTCGGGCCGCGTTCTCGCTCTTCGGCGCCCGGAACGCGGGCACGCCGTTGGAGATCGCCTCGACGCCGGTGAGTGCGGTGCAGCCGGACGCGAACGCCCGCAGCGCCAGCAGCAGCACCGCCAGGCCGGTCAGCCCGGCGTGCTGCGCGGCCACCGACCAGCCGGCCGACTCGGCGACCGGCGCCCGCCCGAGCGCGGCCTCGGCCAGGCCGGCGAGGACCATCGCCAGGACGCCGGCGATGAACAGGTACGTCGGCACCGCGAACGCCCGGCCCGACTCGCGCACGCCGCGCAGGTTCATGGCGGTCAGCACGGCGACGAACAGGATGTTGAGCGCCACCCGGTACGGGTTCAGCGCCGGCACCGCCGAGATGATGTTGTCCACGCCGGCCGCCACCGACACCGCGACGGTCATCACGTAGTCGACGAGCAGCGCCGCGGCGACGACGAGCCCGGCCCGCCGGCCCAGGTTGCGGGAGGCGACCTCGTAGGAGCCGCCGCCGCTGGGGTACGCGCGCACCACCTGGCGGTAAGACAGGGTCACGACGGCGAGCAGGACCGTGACGGCCAGGGCGACCCACGGCGTCAGATACAGGTAGGCCAGCCCGCCGAGGGCGAGCACGAGCAGGATCTCCTGCGTCGCGTACGCCACCGACGACAGCGGGTCACTGGCGAAGATCGGCAGCGCCAGCCGTTTGGGCAGCAGGGTCTCGCCGAGCCGGTCCGTGCGCAGCGGCCGCCCGACCACCAGCCGCTTGAGCCACGCGATCACGCCTGCCGTTGTAGTCACCCGGCGGCCGGTCCGGGAGGGTTCTCTATGCGTCCTTAGCGCCGGGCGGTCCAATCTTGACGCGTTCTTGACGTGCCTCAACAATCGCGGCTATGCCAGTTCACCGGCGCGGACTCCTTGCGGCCGGCCTCGCCGCGCTCGTCGCGGGCTGCGGTGACGGTGGGCAGCCCGCCCCACCCGGCTCGACCGGCTCCGCCGGTCCCGAAGTGGGGGAAGTGGGGGAGGAGGGCGCCGCCGGCTTGGGCTCGGCCGGCGCGAGCCCGCCGCCCGCCGGCCAGATCCTCGCCGCGCCCTACAGCGCCAAGCTCGTCGAGTTCCTGAAGGCCCCTCGGCTGGCTGTCGGCCGCCGACAAGGCCACCCGGCTCGTCGCCACCGACGCCCGCACCTCCCGCGGCCTGCTGCGCGGCACCGTCCACGACGACATCTGCAACGTCCTCGGCGGCGTCGCGGGCTCCGCCGGCATCTTCACCACCGCCGCCGGCCTCGCAGCCGTCGGCCGCATGCTGCTGGGCGGTGGCCAGACGGGCGGCAAGCGCGTCCTCGCCGAGGCGACCGTCGCCCGGATGCTGCGCAACTACAACGCCGGCCTGCCCGCCACCGACGTCGACCGCCCCAACCGCACCTCGACCCACGGGATAGGCCTCGAGCTCGACCAGCCCTGGTTCATGGGCCGCCTCGCCTCCCCGGGCTCCTTCGGCCACACCGGGTTCACCGGCTGCGAGCTCGTCGTCGACCCCAGCAAGCAGCTCGTCCTGGTCCTGCTCACCAACCGGGCACACCCCAACTGGAGCTGGGCCAACCCCGACCCGACCCGGGTCGCCGTCGCCGACGCGATCACCTGACGTTGCCCTTCGTGCCGTTACGCCAGGTCCGCCATGACGAGCGGGCGGCGGGCCGCGGACGGCTCGGCGCGGCGCAGGAGGCTGCGCAGCCGCGGCACCGAGAACACCGCCGGGTCGATCAGGCTGACGACCTCGCTCAGCGCCCGGTGGGACGGCCACGCGCACGACAGGCGCGGCACCCGGCCGGTCCGGTCGCGGATGACGAGCAGCACCGCGGCGACGGCCGGCACCAGGTCCGGTGCGAGCACCCGCAGCGTGGGGGCGGTGCCGGTGGTGTTGCCGCGCACGACGAGCGGCCGCCCGGCGCCGAGCGATCCGGGCGTGACGTGCAGCCGCAGCCCGCCGGGCGGCACGGGCCCGTCGCCGAGCACGATCGAGGGCGACGGCCCGCCGGCGGTGCGGTCGATGAGCCAGGCTGCGGTGGGGTCGAGGGTCACTGACGGATTGGACATGTCTTGACGATGGCACTGCTGGGGCCGCTTGCACCCGTCGTTGACGATATTCGTACGACATCGACACGTGTTTACATATCGATGTGGTCGGGCCAGGATGCGAAGGCATGGAGTCATCTACCTCACCCGCGCCCACCAGGCGCGCCCTCCTCGTCGCGGCCACCGCCGCCGTACCACTCGCACTGGCCGCGCCCGCCTCCGCCTCCGCCGCTGAGTCCTCGAGTGTCAGGCCGCAATCACCCGAGCGTGAGCTGCGCCGGCTGCTCGGGGAGATCGACGACCGGCGGATCAAGGCCACCGTGCTGCGCCTCGTCGCCTTCGGCACCCGCCACACCCTGTCGAGCCAGACCGACCCGGCCCGGGGCATCGGCGCCGCCCGCGACTGGCTCTACGCCCAGTTCCAGGCCGTCGCCGCCGCCTCCGGCGGCCGGATGACCGTCGAGCGGCAGTCGTTCGTGCAGCCGCCCGGCGCGCGCAACCCCGAGCCGGTCACCGTCACCAACATCGTCGCCACGCTGCGCGGCACGGTCTCACCGGACCGCGTCCACGTCGTCAGCGGCCACTACGACTCGCGCATCACCGACGTGCTGAACTTCACCGACGACGCCCCGGGCGCCGACGACGACGCCTCGGGCGTCGCCGTGGTACTCGAGCTGGCCCGCGTCTTCGCCACCCGCCCGACGGAGTCGACGATCGTGTTCGTCGCCTTCGCCGGCGAGGAGCAGGGCCTGTTCGGCTCGACCTACTTCGCCGCCCAGCTGAAGGCCGCCTCCGCCAACGTCGCCGCGATGTTCAGCAACGACATCGTCGGCGCGAGCCAGGCGTGGGACGGCACCTCGCCCGACCCGCGCACGCTGCGCCTGTTCGTCGAGGGCGTGCCGACGTCGGAGACCCCGGCGCAGGCCGCCACCCGCCAGTCCGTCGGCGGCGAGGACGACGGCCCGTCCCGCCAGCTGGCCCGCTTTGTGCGCGACGTCGCCGAGAACGACGCGACGGGCATGCGCATCCGCGTGGTGTGGCGCCGCGACCGCTTCCTGCGCGGCAGCGACCACATCCCGTTCCTACAGCAGGGGTACCCCGCGGGCCGCTTCACCGAGCCGCGCGAGAACTTCGACCACGAGCACCAGGACGTGCGCGTCGAGAACGGCGTGCAGTTCGGCGACCTGCCGCAGTTCTGCGACTTCGGCTACATGGCGCGCGTCGCCAGGGTCAACGCCGCCACCCTGTGGTCCCTGGCCCAGGCACCCGCCACCCCGGCGGGCGTCGGCATCGTGGCCGCGGTCCTGACCAACGACACGACGCTGCGCTGGACGCGGGGCACCGAGCCGGACCTGGCGGGCTACGAGGTCCTGTGGCGCGACAGCACCGCCCCGGAGTGGACCCACGTGATCCCGGTCGGCGACGTCACCACGGCCACGATCGACGTGGCGAAGGACAACGTCCACTTCGGCGTACGCGCCGTCGACCACGACGGCCACCGCAGCCCGGTGGCTTATCCCCAGCCCGTGACGACCTGACCGACGCCTACATGATGTGTTTCGGTTATGCGCGGCTGATACCTGTCGCCGACACTCTGATCCGATTTATCGCTCGTCAGGGTATAAATCCGACAAGTCGCGGCGCGCCAGCGCCCGACTTGTCGGGAAAAGCGGGCACTACCGGGCACGGGCCCGGTGTGCCGCCACGTTCACGCGGTTCGCGCAGGTCGTCGAGCAGTAGTGGCGGCGGCCGTTGCGCGACGTGTCGACGTAGACGACCGCGCAGCCCTCCCGGGCGCAGCGGCCCAGCCGGGAGCCGCCCGCGCCGCAGATCGCCACGGCAAGGCCGCCCGCGATCGCGGCCCGGACCCGCACCACCGGATCGTCGGTGCCGGTGATGAAGTGCATGTGCGGCGGGCGGCCGTCGTGGCGGGACACGCGCACCGAGGTCGTGGCGTCCGTCAGCAGCGCGTTGACCAGGGCGATCTGCTCGCCCTGGTCCGCGGCGCCGAACACCGGGCGGACACTCGCGATCCACCCGGCGAGCGCGCGGGCCTGCGGCTCGTCGAGGCTGCGGCTGGTCATCTCGTGCTCGGTCAGCACGCGGCACAGCGCCGCGGGCGAGAAGTCGGCGGTGTTGAGCAGCGCGGCGGCCAGGAACGCGCCCGTCCCGCCGTAATGGTTGAACTGCACAAGGCCATTACAGCACGCTGGACCCATGAGAGACTGCAGCCGTTGTGGGCGCCCCTGCGCAGGCGCCGTCGTCGAGTCGTCGCATGCGACGTCGGAGGGGCTCGTGCGGTACCGTCGCTGCTCCTGTGGCGGACGCTGGATGGAGCTGGCGCGATTCGCCCTCACCGAACGGTCGGTGCCCGCGCCGCGCAGCGGCGTCTAGGCTTGAGCTCTTGGTGCGCCGGGAAGTCTGGTCGGCAGTCGATGCGGGCTGGGCAGGAGGCGGCGAGCAGTGCAGAGTGTCGAGACCGTGCTGGCGTTGGTCGTCGTCGCGACCGTGGTGGCCGTCTCGGCCCGGCGGCTGCGGCTTCCGGCGCCGTCGCTGCTGGTGGCCGCCGGCGTCGCCGTCGGGCTGCTGCCGTTCGTGCCGCGCATCAGCATCGACCCGCAGGTCGTCTCCCTCGTCGTGCTGCCGCCGCTGCTGTACGCCGCCGGCGAGGACCTCTCGTGGCGTGAGCTGCGCCGCGTCTGGCGGCCGGTGACGGTGCTCGCGTTCGGGCTCGTGCTCGCCTCGGCCGCGGCCGTCGGCGTCGTCGCCGCCGCGGTCACCGGGCTGCCCGCCTCGATGGCGTTCGTCCTCGGCGCGATCCTCGCCAGCACCGACCCGGTCGCGGTCACCGCGCTCGGGCGCCGGCTGCCGCTGCCGGCGCGGGTGCACACGCTGCTGCAGGGCGAGAGCCTGTTCAACGACGCCACGAGCCTGGTGCTGTTCCGGGTCGCGGTCGCCGGTGCGGCGGCTGGCGGCGCGCTGTCGTGGCAGCGGGCGGCCGGGCAGTTCGTGCTGCTGGCCGGCGGCGGCGCGGCCATCGGCGCCGCGGTCGCCGCGTGCGTGGCCGTGATCCGCCGGCGCACCGAGGACCCGGTGCTGGAGACGGTGATCGCGCTGCTGACGCCCTACGTCGCGTACGTCGCCGCGGAGGCCGTGCACGTCTCCGGAGTCACCGCGGTCGTCGTCGCGAGCGTCATCCTCGGCGGGCTCTCGGCGAGCCTGACCAACCCCGGCATCCGGCTGCAGCTTCACGCCGTGTACGGCACCGTGGTCTTCCTGCTCGAGTCGGTGGTGTTCGCCGTCATCGGCCTGACCCTGCCGGGCTTCGTAGCCGACGTGGCGACCAGGCCCGCCGTGCTGCTGTGGCAGGTGGTGGCGATCGCCGGCACGATGCTCGCGGTGCGGTTCCTGTGGGTCGCGCCGCTGGCGGCGTTCCTGTCGCAGGCCCCCCGCCGGCGCCTGGCCTGGCGTACTGCCGTCGTCGTGTCGTGGGCCGGCGCCCGCGGCGTGCTGCCCCTGGCCGCCGCGCTGTCGCTGCCGCTGCTCACCGATGCCGGCACCGGCCTGCCCGGCCGCGAGCTGGTCATCACGCTGACCGCCGCCGTCATCGTGCTGACCCTCACCGCGCAGGGCTTCACGCTGAGCCCGCTGGTGCGCCGGTCCGGGATCGCCGCCTCCACGGCCGACGTGCGCGCCGAGGAGGTCCTCGCGGACGTCCGCACCGCCAGGGCGGCGCTGGCGCGTCTGGACGAGCTGGATGTGGTACCCCCGGAAGCCGAAGCCGTCCTCCGCAAGACCCTGCGCCATCGCATCGACGAGCACCGCGACCCGTCGGCGGAGCACAGCCTGGCGGACGTGTCCCTGCGCGCGGTACGCCGCGAGCTCATCGCCGCCGAGCTGCGCGAGCTCGACCGCCTGCACGCGGCCGGCGAGATCTCCGACGCCACCCGCCGCCGCCTGCAGCTCGCGCTCGACCGCCGCGACTCGGCCCTCGGCGAGCCCTGACTTGACCGGGGGCCGGGCCGCGGAGTTCGCTGTACGGGTGAACAGCACAACGGTCGCCCTGATCACCGCGATCGCACTCCTGAGCGTGGTCGTCTGGTTCGACCGCCGCGTCCTGGCGGACCTGTCGAACACCAGCGACACCCAGCTGCGCTACTTCGACCGCAACACCTGGGCGCTCATCATCGTCCTGTCGTTCCCGATCGGCCCCGCTCTCTACCTGTTCTACGGCAAGCGGTACCGCTAGTCGCGTATCGGTCACGGCGAGTATCGGCGCATCGATGCGGTTTGGTCGGGTCATGTACGGTGGAATAAGCCGTCGGGCCCGCCGCCGAGATGCGTCACCCGATCCGCCATTGCCGACCTCAGCGAAGGTGCCCGATGCCCGAGTCCGACGAAGCGCCCTGACGACCCGCCTGCCGCGCGGGAAGCGTGAAGCAGATCCTGGCCCCCGCGGTGTAGTCCGCGTCGAGCCAGATCCGCCCGCCGTGGTGCTCGACGATCCGCTTGCAGATCGCCAGCCCGATGCCCGTGCCCGGGTACACGTCGCGCGGGTGCAGCCGCTGGAAGATGACGAACACCTTGTCCTCGAACTGCGGCTCGATCCCGATCCCGTTGTCCTGCACCCAGAAGCGCCACTCAGCCACGTCCTGCCCGTCCGCGCCGTCCTGTGCGGTTGCTCCGTTTTGGTTGTCCGCGCCGGGGCCCTCGGCCGAGGCGGGTGAGATGGCCGATGCGGGCGAGTCCGGGGCGGCGCCGATCGCGATGCGCGGGGCCGCGTCGGGCTTGCGGAACTTCACGGCGTTGCTGATGAGGTTCTGCCAGAGCATCGCGAGCAGCGTCGAGTCGCCCTGGATCACCGGCAGCCGCGGGCACTCGACCTCGGCGCCCGCGTCCTCGAGACGCACCGCGAGGTCGGAGCGGACGCGGCGCAGCGTGGCGTTCAGGTCGACCTCAGCGACGCTGTCGTAGACGCGGCCGACGCGCGAGAACGCGAGCAGGTCGTTGATCAGGGCCTGCATGCGGGTCGCGCCGTCAACGGCGAAGGCGATGTACTGCTGGGCGCGGTCGTCGAGCTGGGGCGAGTACCGGCGCTGGAGCATCTGGCAGAACGACGCGATCTTGCGTAGCGGCTCCTGCAGGTCGTGCGAGGCGACGTAGGCGAACTGCTCGAGGTCCGAGTTCGAGCGGCGCAGGAGCTCCTGCTGGGCGCGGCTGTCGGCGAGCGCGGCGACGATCCGGCCGCGCATCGCCTCGACGTCGGCGCCGAGCTCGGCCAGGTCGCGCGGGCCGGCGGCGGGCACGCGGTGGTCGAAGTCGCCGTCCGCGACGCGGCGCACGGCGCCCTGCAGGCGCTCGAGCGGGCGCAGCACGGCCCACTGCAGCAGCAGCGCGATCGCCAGCAGGCCGACGAGCAGGCCCGCGACGATCGCGGTGAAGATCGTGTCGCGGCGCTGGCGGGCGTCCTCCAGGGCGCGCCGGCCGTCGGAACGGGCCGCGTCCACGCGCTGCTGCAACGCCGCCACGTCGGCGCGCAGGACGTCGAAGGCCGCCTTGCCCGGCACGACCAGCGGCGACTGCGGGTCCGGGGCGGCGATGAGCGGCTCGGCGTACCGGGCGCGCCACACCGCGGCGCCCGACTCGACCCGGTCGAGCATCGCCGGCAGGCCCGGCTCGGCGGACAGCAGCCCGTGCAGGTCGGCCAGGACCCGCCGCTCGGTCGCGAGGCCGTCGCGGTACGGGGCGAGGAACTGTGCGTCGCGCGTGAGCAGGTAGCCGCGCACGCTCGTCTCCTGGTCGACCAGCGCCGCGCCGAGTTCCACGACCGCGGTCGCGGCGGGGGAGATGCGCTGCTGGAGGCGGTCGGAGGCGCGCGTGGTGTCGGCCAGCGACGCCCAGCCGGCCCACGAGCCGAGCGCTACGACCAGCGTCATCGCCGCAATCGTGAGCGCCAGCAGCCGCTGACTCGTCAGTCGCCGTCGATCCGTCACGCGTGAGCACACTACCGGGCGGCCACACTTCCGGCCGGGTGGCGCGGCGGGCGCACACTGCGGGCATGGACGGGGGAGGAACCACCAGGGAGCTGCGGGCGACCGAGATCGCCTACCTGGCCGGCGGGGAGTGGCTGGCGGTGCGGGCCGGGCTCATCATGCTGTACCGCCGCGGCCGCCTCGAAACCGACGAGCGCGGCCGCATCAACCGGACCGGGCCGGCGCCCCGCGACGCGGAGCCGCTCGAGCGGGCGCTGTACAACGCCCTGCTCGGCTGGACCGGCCCGAAGGAGATCACCAACCGGCCGCGGGTCCGCGAGGCCCTGGCGGAGCTGCGCGGCGCGCTGCGCGGGCGCCGGCAGGTGCGCCCGCCCTGGGTGCGCCTGTGCGTGCCGGCCGCGCTGCTGGCGGTGCCGGCGTGGGCGGTGGCGCGGCTGGGCGCGCCGCCGCTCGTCGCGATGCCGGTGATCCTGGCCGGCGTGGCCGCGGCGCTGTGGTTCGTGCCGCGGCGCACGGCGGCCGGCGTGCGGCGGCTGCAGCGGCTGCGGGCCGGCGAGCGCGACCTCGTCGAGGTCGTGAACGCCGGCCCCCGCGCCGGCGCGAACCTGTCGCCGGAGCGGGCCGGGCTCGCCGTCGCCCTGTTCGGCAACGCGGCCCTGCTCGCCGTCGACCCGGTGCTCGCCACCCGCGGCGGGCTGATCGACGGCGGGCGCTGGACCCGCGAGTCGCGCGAGCAGAGCACCTCCTACGGCCAGTGGACCGCCGAGGCGATGGGCCACCTCGGCAACGAGACCACCAACTAACCACGAAGGATTCGAGCGGGGTGGCGGGACCGCAGCCGCAGCCGCCCCCCGCCCGTGGTGCCGCAGCGCAGGTCCGGGCCGAGTTCGTCGTAGCGGGCCAGCAGCCCGTCGCGCAGCATCGGCAGGACCTCGCGGCGCTTGCGCACCACCGCGACGACGGCCAGGGCCAGGTACACCAGCGACAGCCCGAACAGCTCCCGGTCGTGCCAACGCTGCGGCACCACGGCGGCGAGCGCGAACTGCGTGAAGAACAGCCCGGCCAGCAGCAGGGCCGAGCGCAGGCTCAGCGTCAGCCCGAGCAGCAGCGCGATCGCCAGCAGTGACTGGGCGGCGGTCAGCAGCAGCTCGCCGCGCTGCGCCATCTCGATCGGCAGGCCCGACACCCCGCCGCTGGAGATCGCGAAGACGGCCGGCAGCGTGCCGACGAGCAGCGTCCACTGGTTGACCTTCGAGGACACCAGCGCGCCGAGCGCCTCCGTGGTGTGCAACCGCCACGCGTACAGCCCGGCCACCAGCAGCTCCGGCGCCTCCGAGGCCAGCGGCGCCACCCACTGCACCAGCAGGAACTGGCTGATGCCCAGCTGCGCGCCGGTGTCGACGAGCCCCTGCGCGAACGGCTCGGCGGAAAGCAGGATCACGCCCGCGGACACGACGAACAGCGCGACGACGGCGGTGCGCCGCCGCGCCTTCGGCAGGTTGCCGACCCACGCCGACGGGCCGATGAGGTCGGGCTCGCCGGCCGGCGCCCGCGACACCCGCCAGCTGTAGGCGACGAACAGCGCGACGAGCACAGCCGTGTCCCACAGCGTCAGCGTGCGCTTGAACGGCAGCAGCAGGCAGTAGAGCGACGCGATCGTGAGGAAGGCCAGCGGTACCGCATCCGCCCGCCCCAGCCGGATGCCGCGCCCCTTCGAGCGCCGCCACGCGATGAGCACGACAAGGACCCAGCCGACGCCGACGAGGATGCGGTTGGCCCCGGTCATGTTCGCCAGGGCCAGCGAGCACGCCGGCGTCGCGTCGCCCGGCGGTGCGCACGCCGCGCCGTACTGCGCCGCCGCCTCGCCGCCGCGCCAGGTGAACACGAAGTCGACGGAGTACTCGGGCAGGACCGCGATCAGCGCCAGCACCGCGACGGCGAGCCCCGCCGACACGTCGACCTGCGCCGCCTCCGCCGCCCAGGCGAGCAGGAACGCGGCACCGACGATCGCCGCGCCGAACACGAGCGCGGCCACGCCCGCGGGCGGCTCGGCCCCGGCGAGGCCGACGACGACCCCGGGCACGGTCGCCGCGAGCGCCAGCAGGCCGGAGAGGGGCGGTCGTCGCATGTGCGCCGACTCTACCGCCCCGCTCGCCCCCGCTGGGGGATGGCGGGTGGGGAATGGAAGCAGACGCTGGATTGGTCGGGGTCACCCGGCCCCGCGCCGATGCCACATGGTGGCAAGCAGTCGGGAGGCAGGCAATGGACGACATCTCGTTCGGTGACGTCGTGCTGTCGACGCTGTGGTTCATGGTGGTGTTCGCCTGGATCTGGCTCATGGTCAGCATCCTCACGGACGTCTTCCGGGACCACTCGCTGGGCGGCTGGGCGAAGGCCGCCTGGACCGTGTTCCTCATCGTCTTTCCGTGGCTGGGTGCGCTGGTGTACCTCATCGCCCGCGGTAAGTCGATGAACGCACGGGCCGCCGAACGCGCCTCGCAACAGGAGGCCCGGGTCCGCGACTACGTGCGGGAACAGGCCCGCGACGCCGCGCCCGGACAGAGCACCGCGGACGAACTGACCAAGCTCGCCGACCTCAAGCAGCGCGGCGTGCTGACCGATGCGGAGTACACCCGCGCCAAGGCGGCGCTGCTGGGCACCGGGCCGGCCTCCGGCGTCGGTGCGAACGGCAACGCAACCGCCGGCCGGGCCCGTGCCTGACCTCACCGGCCCTCTCGGGCGACTCGGGCACTACGGGCGGCTGGGCTGGTCCACCGCAGGCCTCATCATCGGCGCCGCGCTGCTGGTGATCGCCGTCGGTGTGCTGCTCCCGCTCGTCCTGCCCCTCCTGGTGGTGGCCGTTGTCGGCGCGACCCTGCAACCCGTCGTCGACCGCCTCCGCCGCCGCGGGGTCCCGGCCGGGGTGGCGGCCCTGGTCGGGGCCCTCGCGGTGCCACTGGGCCTCATCGTCCTCATCGTCCTGTTCGGCCTCGCCGTCGCCGAGGAGGCTCCACAGTGGACGCGCGCGCTGGAGCACGCCGGGGAGTGGCTGCACCACCAGCTCGGCGCCGACCCGGTGAAGGCGCTACGGCAGTGGCCGGGCTGGCGCAGCGCGCTGACCGGCATCGGCACCGCTTTGGCCAGCACCGCAGTCGTGGTGGTGCAGCTCGCCGTGGGCGTCCTCATCGGCGGGTACCTGCTCTTCTACGTCTTCCGCGACGGCGAGCGCTGCATCGCCCTCATCGAGTCGCGGGTGCCGCAGCGGCCGGGCCTGGCCCGCGAGCTGGTGCGCAGCGCCGCCTACCAGTTCCGGCGATACATGTTCGGCACCACCGTCATCGCGATGATGGACGCCGCCGTCATCACCCTCGGCGCGATCCTGCTGAACCTGCCGATGGCCGGCACGATCGCGGTGATCACGTTCGTCGCGGCATACGTGCCCTACCTCGGCGCCTGGATCTCCGCCGCGTTCGCGGTCGCCGTGGCCCTCGGCTCCGGCGGGGTGCCCGCCGCGCTGTGGATGCTGCTGATCGTCCTCATCACGCAGAACATCCTCGAGGGCATCCTGCGCCCCACGGTGTTCGGCCGCGCGCTTGGCCTGCACCCCGTGGTCGTGCTCGGCGTCACCATTCTCGGCGCCGTGATCGGCGGGCTGTTCGGCGTGTTCCTGGCCCCGCCCGTCACCGCGATCGTCGTGTCGTGGCGAAAAGCCTTGAAAAGCCAAACCGCTTCAGGGGGTACCGCATGACGACCACCGCTTCGAAACCCGCGACGACGGCGACCGTGCCGTTCTGGCCGCTGCTCGCCATCGGGGTGGTCACTGCCGTCTTCGGCATCGCGGTCCTGGTGCAGCCCGACGCCACCCTGCGGCTGCTGGGCCTGCTCGCCGGCATCTGGATCGCCGGCCTCGGCGTCATGCGCCTGGTCAGCGCGTTCAACAAGGCGCAGGGGCTCACCCAGCAGGTCATCGACGGCGCGCTGGGCCTGATCCTGCTCGTCGTCGGCGCGACGTGCATGGTCAACACCGCGAGAGGGGTGATGGCCCTGTCCGTCATCATCGGCCTCGCCTGGCTGCTCAGCGGCATCGCCGAGCTGCTGCTCGGCCTGATGGCGCGGGGCCGGGCGAGGCTGGGCCTGTTCGCCCTGGCCGCCGCGTCCATCGTGGTGGGCCTGCTGTTCCTGGCCTGGCCGGGCCTGTCGCTGCACGCGCTGGTGCTGCTGACCGGGATCACGGCGCTGGTCCTCGGCACCGCCGAGGTCGTCGTCGCCTTGCAGTCCCGGCACTCGCAGGTCGTGCCCCGGCCCTAGACGGCGGCCGCCGCGGCCCGCCCGGCGGTGCGCCCCGAGAACAGGCAGCCGCCGAGGAAGGTGCCTTCGAGGGAGTTGTACCCGTGCATGCCCCCGCCGCCGAACCCGGCGACCTCGCCGGCTGCGTAGACGCCGGGCAGCGGGGAGCCGTCGGCGCGCAGCACGCGGGCCTGCAGGTCGGTCTCCAGCCCGCCGAGCGTCTTGCGGGTGAGGATGTTCAGCCGTACCGCGATCAGCGGACCCGCCTTCGGGTCCAGCAGCCGGTGCGGTGTGGCGACGCGGATGAGCTTGTCGCCGCGGTACGACCGGGCGCCGCGGATCGCCGTGATCTGCGCGTCCTTGGTGAACGCGTTGGCCATCTCCCGGTCGCGCGCCTCGACGACCCGGCGGATCTGCGCGGCGTCCAGCGGCACGTCCGGCTCCAGCCGCTGCATCCCGGCGACGAGCTCGTCCAATGTGGACGCCACCACGAAGTCGGCGCCGTGCTGCTTGAACGCCTCGACCGGCCCGGGCGCGCCCTTCTTCACCCGCTGCAGCACCTGCCGCACGCTCTTGTTCGTCAGGTCCGGGTTCTGCTCGGAGCCCGACAGCGCGAACTCCTTCTCGATGATCTTCTGGGTCAGGATGAACCAGCTGTGGTCGTACCCCGTGGCGGTGATGTGCCCGAGCGTCCCCAGCGTGTCGAAGCCCGGGAAGCACGGCGCCGGCAGCCGCCTGCCGGTCGCGTCCAGCCACAGCGACGACGGCCCCGGCAGGATGCGGATGCCGTGGTTGGGCCACACCGGGTCCCAGTTGCGCAGCCCCTCGGTGTAGTGCCACATCCGGTCCGGGTTGATGACGCGCCCGCCGGCCGCCTCGGTGATGCCCAGCATCCGCCCGTCGACGTGCGCCGGCACCCCGGCCACCATCCGCCGCGGCGGCGCGCCGAGCCGGGCCGGCCACGCCTTGCGCACCAGGTCGTGGTCGCCGCCGATGCCGCCCGAGGTGACGATGACCGCCTGCGCCGACAGCTCGAAGTCCCCGACCGCCGTGCGGGAGCTGCTCTGTCCACGAAGGACGGAGCTCGGCTCGAGGATCGTGCCGCGCACGATCCCGCCGGGCAGCAGCTCGTCGACGCGGTGACGGAAGCGCAGCTGGACGCGATCGGTGGCGCGGACCCGGCGTACGAACGGCTCGACCACGCCCGGCCCGGTGCCCCACGTGATGTGGAAGCGCGGCACCGAGTTGCCGTGCCCGTCGGCCGGCCCGCCGCCCCGCTCGGCCCACCCGACCACCGGGAACAGCCGATGCCCCATGGCGCGCAGCCAGGCCCGCTTCTCGCCCGCGGCGAACTGCACGTAGGCCTCCGCCCAGCGCCGCGGCCACTCGTCCTCGGCCCGGTCGAACTGCGCACTGCCGAGCCAGTCCTGCCAGGCAAGGTCGACGGAGTCGCGGATGCCCATCCGTCGCTGCTCCGGCGAGTCGACGAGGAACAGCCCGCCGAACGACCAGAACGCCTGCCCGCCGAGGCTCTGCTCCGGCTCCTGGTCCAGCAGGATCACCCGCTTGCCCGCGTCGGCCACCTCGGCCGCGGCCACCAACCCGGCCAGCCCGGCCCCGACAACGATCACATCCGCATCCACCCGACCAGGCTAGGCACGTGCATGCCAAAATCGTTGGTGCCTTCGCCACAAAACGCGCCGGACTTTGTCACCGCGGTGACAAGAACCCACTTACGTTCCATCCATCCGGTACTCCTGGACAGCGTCGTCGCCGCCGTTCGCGAGGCGATGCGCGCGCAGGGCCGCTCGCTGTCCGGCGGCCAGGGCCACGGCCTGACGTTCGGGGTGGAGACGGCGGTGGCGACGTTCACCTCCGGCGCCGACCTGGAGCCCACCCTGGCCGTGTTCGCCGGCCTGGGCCGCACGGAGTACCGCGAGGGCCACCGCGTCGACGCCCTGCGGTCGATCCTGACCGTCGGCGCCCAGACGCTGTGGGCCGCCTTGGTGGAGAGCCCCGGCCCGGCCGAGCCACCGGAGCTGTACGTCATCGCCGCGGCCCTCTTCGGCTACGTCGACGCCCTCGCCGGCGCCGCCGCGGAGGGCTACCTCGACGAGCAGCGCGACGCCGCACACGACTGGGCGCAGGCGCGCCGCCGCCTCATCACCCTGCTCGTGCAGCCCGACCCGCCGGCCGAGCCCGCGCTGCAGGCCGCCGCCGAGGCCGCCCGCTGGCCCCTGCCGTCGCGCGTGCGCGCCGTCAGCGTCGAGGGCACCGACGCCGAGCACCTGGCCCGCGCCGCGGCCGGCGGCACGATCGCCACCGTCATCGACGGCGCCACCCGCCTGCTCTGCCCCGCGGCCGTGTTACTCGACCGCGCCCTGTCCGGCCGCCGCGCCGCGATCGGCCCGGTGGTACCGCTGCGCGAGGCCCGCCGCTCGTACCGCATCTCGCGCCGCGCACTGTCCCTCCAGCAGTCCGCCCGCCTCCCCGACGGCCCGCTCGACTGCGACGACCACCTGGTCGCGCTGCTGCTCTCGTGGGAGCCCGGCGTCGCCGCCCGCCTGGCGGACCGTTCGCTGGCCCCGCTGTCGGCGGCCAGCCCCGCTACCCGCCGGACCCTGGCGGAGACGTTGCACGCCTGGCTGCGCGCCCAGGGCCAGGTCATCCCGGCGGCGCAGGCCCTGCACACCCACCCGCAGACGGTCCGCTACCGCCTGCGCCGCCTACGGGAACTCTTCGGCGCCGCTCTGGACGACCCCGACGCGCGCCTGGCCCTGCAACTGTCTCTGCAGGCCGGTGTTGTTCTGGACGAATCTGCCCCGCGGGCTTGACCTTGACGCTGCGTCAGCCCTCCATGCTGGCTGCCATGAACATCCCTCCGGCAACCAGCCAGGCCCATGGGCCGGCGATCCAGGTGCAGGGCCTGGAGAAGTCGTACAAGGAGCTGCGCGTGCTGCGCGGCGTCGACCTCGAGGTGGCCCGCGGCAGCATCTTCGCCCTGCTCGGCTCGAACGGCGCCGGCAAGACCACGCTGGTGAGGATCCTGTCCACGCTGCTCAAGGCCGATGCGGGGACGGCCCGGGTCAACGGCTTCGACGTCGCGACGCAGGCCGCCGACGTGCGCGAGTCCATCAGCCTCACCGGCCAGTTCGCGGCGGTCGACGAGATCCTCAGCGGTCGGGAGAACCTCGTGCTGGTCGCCCGGCTGCGCCACCTCAAGGACCCCGGCGGGATCGCGGACGACCTGCTGCGGCGCTTCTCGCTGACCGAGGCGGGCGCCCGCAGAGCGGCGACGTACTCCGGCGGCATGCGCCGCCGCCTGGACATCGCGATGAGTCTCATCGGGAGCCCGCCGGTCATCTTCCTCGACGAGCCCACGGCCGGGCTGGACCCGGAGGCGCGCATCGAGGTGTGGCAGGCCGTCAAGGAGCTCGCCGAGGGTGGCACGACCGTGCTGCTCACCACGCAGTACCTGGAGGAGGCCGAGCAGCTCGCCGACCGGATCGCGATCCTCCACCAGGGCCGGATCATCGTCGACGGCACCCTCGAGGAGCTCAAGCGGCTGCTGCCGCCGGCCAAGGTCGAGTACGTCGAGAAGCAGCCCTCCCTCGAGGACGTCTTCCTCGCGGTCGTCGGCGACACCAAGCAGTAGGGGAAGCGACCATGGCCACGCATTTCTGGGGCGACACCGCCGTCCTCACCGGACGGACCATGCGCCACGTCACCCGCAGCCTGGACACCATCATCACGACCGCGATCACACCGATCGCCATCATGCTGCTGTTCGTCTACGTGTTCGGCGGCGCGATCGACACCGGGTCGGTCTCGTACGTGAACTACATGCTGCCCGGCATCCTGCTCATCACCATCGCATCGGGCATCTCGTACACCGCGTTCCGGCTCTTCACCGACATGCGGGGCGGGATCTTCGAGCGGTTCCAGTCCATGCCCATCGCCCGCTCGGGCGTGCTGTGGGCGCACGTGCTGACCTCGCTGGTCGCCAACGTGATCTCGCTCGCGGTGGTCATCGGCGTTGCCCTGATCATGGGCTTCCGCTCGGGCGCCGGAGTGCTGCCCTGGCTCGGGGTCGCCGGCATCCTGGTCCTGTTCATCCTGGCGTTGACGTGGATCGCGGTCATCCCCGGCCTCACCGCGAAGAGCATCGACGGCGCCAGCGCGTTCTCCTACCCGCTGATCTTCCTGCCGTTCATCAGCTCGGCCTTCGTGCCCACCGACACCATGCCCGGCCCGGTGCGCGCCTTCGCCGACCACCAGCCGGCGACCTCCATCGTCAACACGATCCGCGGCCTGCTCACCCAGCAGCCGGTCGGCACCGACATCTGGATCGCCCTCGCCTGGTGCGCCGGCATCCTCGTCGTTGCTTACATCTTCGCCAACATGTCCTACCGCCGCCGGATCTCCTGAGCGGGTGCCGACCTGGTTACGGTGGCGTTGAGGGGCAGGATCAGAGCATGCTGACGATCGGTCAACTCGCGGCGTACGCGGGCGTCACGGTGCGGGCGGTGCGCCACTACCACCAGGTCGGGCTCCTGCCGGAGCCGGAGCGGGACGCCTCGGGCTACCGCCGCTACGGCGCGGCGGCGGTCGTCGCCCTCATCAGGATCCGAACGCTCGCCAACGCCGGCGTACCGCTGTCGCAGATCGGCCCGATGCTCGCCGCCGACGCGCCCGCCTTCGCCGAGGCGGTCCACCGCATCGACGACCAACTGCGCGACGAGATCGAACGGCTCGAGACCAGCCGCAAACAGATCGCGCAGCTGGCTGCCGGCGACAGCCTGGCGCTGCCGCCGGAGGTGACCGCCTATCTCGATCGGCTCCGGGAGATCGGGGCGTCGGAGCGGATCGTTGCGGGCGAGCGGGACGGCTGGATCCTGGTCGCGGCCCGCTGGCCCGACCGCATCAGCGACATCATGCCCGGAAAGTTCGCGATGCTCGAGGACCCGCGACTCGTCCGGCTCTATCGAGTCCTGTCCGAGATCATCGAGAGCGACGGGGCCGACGACCCGCTGCTGGAGGAGGCCGCCGATATCATGGCCGGCCTGGCGGAGCAGGCCTACGCCGCCGGCGAGACGGACCTCGACGAGGGGGCGCGCGACGATCTCCCGTTCGACCTCGTGCACGCGCTCGCCATCGAGTCCGACCCGCGGGCGCAGCGCATGCTGGACCTGATGCGCGAGCGCGGGTGGGCCGGCTGGAGCCGCCTCGAACGCCTGCCGGACCCGCCCGCCTGACTCGCGGGCGCGTTCATGGGGCTTCATGCGGCGAACAGCAACGCCGCGCTGACGAGGACGGTGACCGCGGTGGCGAAGTGGATGCCGAACGCGACCGCCTTGGTGCCCCCGTTGCGCAGCACGATCACGGTGTCGAACAGCGGGACCAGGGCGACGATCAGCATGAACCAGGCCTCGGCGCGGGCGCCGGCGAAGGCCAGCAGGGCGAGGCCCATGACGCCGTACGTGGCGTCGCGCAGGCCCTTGATCGTCAGGTAGGCGCGGTCGCCGTCCGGCTTGGCCGGCACGCCGTAGCCGGTCGCGGCGGCTCCAGGTGTGAGCAGGAAGCGGGCGCCGATGAGCAGCACCAGCAGGTCGAGGACGATGGCCAGGCCGTATGCGATGGGGGTCAGCATGTCGGGCTCCAAAATCTAGCAGCGCTAGGAACAGGTGCGACGCTAACACTAGCAGTGCTAGGATGTCGAGCATGAGTATTCGGGAGCGGCGCGAGCGGGAGCGGGCCGACCGGGAGCGGCTGATCGTGACCGCGGCCCGCGAGCTGGCCGAGGCCGAAGGCTGGGAGGCGGTGACCACGCGGCGCCTCGCGGACCGGGTGGAGTACAGCCAGCCGGTGCTCTACAGCCACTTCAAGAGCATGGGCGCGATCATGGCCGCGGTCGCCGTGGAGGGGTTCGCGGACCTTGCCGCGCAGCTCCGGGCGGTGCGGGCGGGGGAGCCGGACCCGGCGCGAGCGCTGGCGGGCGTCGGTTCGGTGTACCTCGGGTTCGCCGAGCGGCGGCCCGCGCTGTACGACGCCATGTTCGCCCACGCCGTGGACCTGCCGTTCGCCATGGCCGACGCGCCGGAGTCGCTGCGGGCTGGGTTCGGCGAGCTGGCCGAGGCGCTGCGGCCCTATGCCGGGGGCGAGGACCTCGGGCTGCTCACCGAGACGTACTGGGCGGCGCTGCACGGCCTGGCGACGCTGGCCCGCGGCGGGCGGCTGCCGGCGCGGTTCCGCGACCGGCGGCTCGCCATCCTGCTGGAGCGGTTCACCGCAGCCGGTTGAGGGCCTCGACCAGCTTGCGCTCCTCGTACGTGAAGTGCGACTCCATCAGCGCGGCGAGGCCGGCGAGCTCGTCGCGGCTCGGCGCGGCCGCGACGCGGCGCAGGATCTCGGCGATCTGCTCGTGGTCGCGGCGCAGCTCGTCGATGACCGGCCGCAGCTCGGGATGTTTCGCGGCGAGCACGCGGAACATGCCACGCTCCTCGCCGGTGTGATGCCGTTCGAGCGCCCCGCAGAACGCGAGACACTTCACCATGATATTTCCAGAAACGTCGCTTAAATCGGACATGGCCAGGCGCAAGCGCTGGTGGATCTCGATCAGCTGGTTGCCAAGAGCGGCCACTTCCTCGGGGGTGGTCGTCGAGTGTGAAGGGTGCACGAGAGCAGAGTAGGGGCATGAGCGCGAAGAAGGACGCCTACGACGCCGCGCTGGACGCGGCCTCCGCACACGCCCGCGCCTGGCTGGGCTCGCTGCCCGACCGCGCCGTGCCGCCCCGCGTCGACGCCGACGCGCTCGCCCCGGCGTTCGGCGGCGTGCTGCCCGACGGGCCGTCCGACCCCGCCGAGGTCGTCGAGGCGCTCGCCCGCGCCGCCGAGCCGGGCCTGATGGCGATGCCGTCCGGGCGCTTCTACGGCTGGGTCATCGGCGGCACGCTGCCCGCCGCGCTCGGCGCCGACTGGCTCGTGAGCGCCTGGGACCAGAACGCTGCGATGCGGTACCCGACGCCGGCCGTCGCCGCGATCGAGGAGGCCGCCGGCGCGTGGCTCGTCGACCTGCTGGGCCTGCCCGCGGGCAGCGACGTCGGGTTCGTCACCGGGGCCACGATGGCGAACTTCACCGGCCTGGCCGCGGCCCGCCGCCACGTCCTGGCCCGCCGCGGCTGGGACCTCGACCGCGAAGGCCTCGCGGGCGCGCCGCGCATCCGCGTGCTGGTCGGCGAGGAGCGCCACGACACCGTCGACCTCGCGCTGCGCCACCTCGGCCTGGGCGCGCCGACCCCGGTCGCCGTCGACGACCAGGGCCGCATCCGCCTCGACGCCCTCGCCGAGGCCCTGACGGCGGCGGGCGACGCGCCCGTGATCGTGTGCCTGCAGGCCGGTAATGTCCACAGTGGAGCGTTCGACCCTGTCGGCGCCGCCGCCGAGCTCGCGCACCGCCATGGTGCCTGGGTCCACGTCGACGGCGCGTTCGGGCTGTGGGCGGTGGCCGCGCCCGCGCTGCGCCATCACCTGCCGGGCCTAGCGGCCGCCGACTCGTGGGCGACGGACGCGCACAAGACCCTGAACGTGCCGTACGACTGCGGGATCGTGATCGTCGCGGACCCCGGCGCGCTGCGGGCGGCGATGGGGGTGCAGGCCAGCTACCTCATCGAGCCCGCCGGGCCCGGCGGGCCCGCCGACCCGCTCGAGAAGGTCCCGGAGCTGTCGCGCCGGGCGCGCGGCGTGCCCGTGTGGGCGGCGCTGCGCTCGCTCGGGCGCCGCGGCGTGGCGGATCTCGTCGAGGGGCTCGCCGGCCACGCGCGGCGGCTGGCGGACGGCATCGCCGCGATCGACGGCGCCGAGGTGCTCAACGACGTGGTCTTCACCCAGGTGTGCGCCGCGTTCGGCGACGACGAGCGCACCGCGGCGGTGACCCGGGCGCTGCTCGCCGAGGGCACCGCGTGGATGTCCGGCTCGCGCTGGCGCGGGCGTGCCGTGCTGCGCGTGTCCGTCTCCAACTGGTCGACCGATGATGCTGATGTCGAGGCATCGCTGACCGCCCTGCGCCGGGCCGTCGCGTCCGTCGGCTGACCCGCGGACCCGGCGGCCGAGCGCGCGGACCCGGGCGTGGGGTCAGGCGGTGAAACCGCCGTCCACATTGATGGGACGTCCGATGTAAGCCGTCATCGAGTCCAGGAGGCGGGACAGGCCGAAGTCCGGCGGTTGCGGGGCCGGGGCGCGCAAGAATGAGACGTACTCGGGGCAGTCCGCGGCCTCCATGAGTGGCAGGAGCGCGGCGAAGTCCGAGTCCAGCGGGGCCGCAGCCCGGTCGCGGCGCAAGGCCGCCACGTGGCGAGCGTGGCCGTCCAGCAGGAGAGCGAACTCCAGGCGGATGCTGACCGGCAGGCCGGTCGGGCGGGTGGCCTGCAGGAACGCCTCCGTCCAGAGGACCACGTTGCGGGTGAAGGGCGCGCGCAGGCCCACGTCGAGCAGCCACGGGCGGGTGGCGTAGCGGTCGATCAGGGCCTCGGCCCAGGCGCGGGCCGCCGCGCGCCAGTCCGCAGAGTCCAGCGAAGGCGGGGTGCCGCTGCCGGCGTCCGCGATCAGGAGCAGGAGCTCTTCCTTCGAGGAGACGTGGCGGTACAGCGCGTTCTGCGTCACGCCCACCTCCCGCGCCACCCGCGGCATGGAGACGCCGGTCAGGCCCTCGGCATCGGCCAGCGCGACGCCGGCGGCGACGATGCCGGCCAGGTCGACGGTGGGGCGGCGGCCGCGGCCGGTGCTCTGCGCCCCCGAGCCCATGGTCCAGGAAGCCAGAAGGCTGTCGTGCATTGACTCAGTGTGCCATCCGATTTAGTGTAAGCCTTACACAAAACACGGACGGGGGATGTCAATGCGAACAGGGAGGGCGCTCGGCTGCTTCGCCGCGGCCTATGCGATCGTCACCGTGCTGGCCGGGGCGAGCACGCTGATCTACGCCACGATCAACCACACCGAGGACGCCGACGCCCGAGCCGTCAGCCCGGTGCTGTCGCCGTCGTTCACGGCGACCGTGCCGTTCCACGTCCTGATCATGGTTCTGGTCTTCACGCCCTTCGCGTGGCTGTACTGGCGGCGGGCGGACGGGCGCGATCCCGTGCGCGAGACGCTGCGGCTGTCGGTCGTGTGGACCGTGGCCGCGATGGTCGTCGACTTCGTGGGGTTCGTCGTGGTGCACAACCCGTGGTCGCTGACGCCGCACCAGTTCTACGTCGACTACCAGCCGTGGATCACGCTCATCTACGCCGCCATCTTCGTCAGCCCGTGGCTGCGGCTGGCCATAGCGCGAAGCCGTCAGGGGAGCAGGACGATCTTGCCGCGGGTGTGACGGCGGTCTACCTCGCGGTAGGCGTCGGCGACGCGGTCGAGCGGGTAGGTGGCGGCGATCGGGATCTCGATGACGCCGGAGGCGACGAGGTCGGCCATGTGGTGCAGTACCTCCACAGTGGACGCCTGCTCGCTGCCCTCGGCCTTCACGCCCAGCCGGGCCGCGGCCTCGAAGGCGATGATGGTCTCGATCCGGTCGTGCGGGATGCCCAGGGAGACGGCCAGATCCACATACTGCGGGCCGAACAGGTCGATGAACGCGTCGGGGGCCTCGGCGCGAAGGCGGTCCCGCAGGCCGTCGTCGTAGGAGACCTGGACGGCGCCGTGCGCGGCGAGCCAGTCCGCATTGGACGGTGACGCGATGCCGAGCACGCGGGCGCCGAGATGGCGCAGCAGTTGGACCGTCACGGTGCCGACGCCGCCCGCCGCGGCCGACACCGCGACGGTCTCGCCGGGCTTGACGCCGATCGCGCGCACGGCGGCGTAGGCAGTGCACGCCACCACGTAGAGCGCGCCCGCGACCTCCCAGGAAAGCGCTTGCGGCTTGGGGATGAGCTGGGTCACGGGTACCGCGGTGTGCGTCGCGTGGCTCGAACGCGACCACGAGAAGCCCAGCACCTCGTCGCCGATCGCGAAGTCCGTGACGCCGGGAGCGGTCGCGGTCACGACGCCGGCCAGGTCGCTGCCCTGGCCGCTGGGGAGGGTGGTCTTGTAGAGGCGCTCGAGGGCACCGCTGCGGATGCCGCTCTCGCCGGGGTTGACGCCGGCGGCGCGCACCGCCACCACCACCTCGCCGGGGCCGGGCTCGGGCATCGGGATCTCGGTCACGTAGAGCACCTCGGGGCCGCCGAAGCGGTCGAAGCGCACGGCGCGGGCAACGCTGTCGGGCATGGCCGAGCCACCTACCCCGTTTCGCGGGCCTGAACCGCACGCGGATCGTTGCACGATCCGCGGTGTTTCGAAAACCGTTGGGCCGCAAGGGAGCCGACCATGGTGTTACCGATCTGTTACGCACGATCATCCCGTGGGGCAGGTATGTTCGCGGCCATAACAAACCCCTGCGCGACACCCCTCCCGATAGAAAGGAGGCGCCGGGGATGTCCAAGACACTCAGGATCCTGGCCGCCACCGCTTTGGCTGCGCTGCTGGCTACGACCTCGGCATGCAGCAAGACGCGCAACGACGCCGGCGACAGCAACGCCGACAGCGGGCCCGCGCTGGTCGGCATCGCCATGCCGACCCGCAGCCTCGAGCGCTGGAACAACGACGGCTCCCACCTCGAGGACCTGCTGAAGAAGGCCGGCTACAAGACCTCGCTGCAGTACGCCGACAACAAGGTCGACCAGCAGATCACCCAGATCCAGAACATGATCAACGACAAGGCGAAGATCCTGGTCATCGCCTCGATCGACGGCACGGCGCTCGCCCCGGTGCTGCAGACCGCGGCCGACAAGAAGGTCAAGGTCATCGCGTACGACCGGCTGATCAACTCGACGCCGAACGTGGACTACTACGCGACCTTCGACAACTACAAGGTCGGGCAGCTGCAGGGGCAGTTCATCGTCTCCAAGCTCGGGCTCGACCAGGGCAAGGGCCCCTTCAACCTCGAGCCGTTCGCGGGCTCCTCGGACGACAACAACGCCAAGTTCTTCTTCGCCGGCGCCTGGGACGTGCTCAAGCAGTACGTCGACAGCGGCAAGCTGGTGATCCCGTCGGGCAAGAAGCTCGCCAGCAACGACGACTGGAAGACGGTCTCGATCAACGGCTGGAAGACGGAGACGGCCCAGGCCGAGATGGACAACCGGCTCAACTCGTTCTACACCGGCGGCAAGAAGGTCCAGGTCGTGCTCTCCCCGAACGACTCCCTCGCCCTGGGCATCGCCCAGTCGCTGGACTCGCACGGGTACAAGCCCGGCGGCGACTGGCCGCTGCTCACCGGTCAGGACGGCGACCTCGCCAACACGAAGAACATCCTGGCGGGCAAGCAGACCATGACGGTCTGGAAGGACACCCGGACCCTCGGTGACCAGGTCGCCAAGATGGTCGACGCGATCACCAAGAACACCACGGTCGAGACGAACGACACCAAGACCTACAACAACGGCGTCAAGGTCGTTCCCTCGTATCTCCTTCCCCCCGTCGTCGTCACGAAGGACGATGTGAAGTCGAAGCTCGTCGACTCCGGCTTCTTGAAGGCCTCCGACCTGGGGCTGTAATCCCAGCGAGGTAGCCCGGCCGGGTCCGCCGAGAGCGGGCCCGGCCATCGTCGCGAGCGGGCAGAGATCGAGGAGCGCCCATGCCCATTCTTGAGATGGCCGGTATCACCAAGACGTTTCCCGGCGTGAAGGCGCTGCAGGACGTCACCATGAGCGTCGAGGCCGGCGAGGTGCACGCCATCTGCGGCGAGAACGGCGCCGGCAAGAGCACCCTGATGAAGATCCTTTCCGGGGTGTACCCGCACGGCAGCTACGACGGCGAGATCCGGCTCGACGGCGAGCCGTGCCACTTCCGCTCCATCCGCGACTCCGAGCACCGCGGGATCGTGATCATCCACCAGGAGCTGGCGCTCAGCCCGTACCTGTCGATCGCCGAGAACATCTTCCTGGGCAACGAGCGAGCCAGCCGCGGGATCGTCAACTGGCCGCAGACCAACCGGCGGGCCGCGGAGCTGCTCGCGCGGGTCGGGCTGCGCGAGGCGCCCGACACCAAGATCCTCGACATCGGCGTCGGCAAGCAGCAGCTGGTCGAGATCGCCAAGGCGCTGTCGAAGGAGGTGCGCCTGCTTATCCTCGACGAGCCGACCGCCGCGCTCAACGACGCCGACTCCGCGCACCTGCTCGACCTGATCCGCCAGCTCAAGGGGCAGGGGATCACGTCGATCATCATCTCGCACAAGCTCAACGAGATCGCCGCCATCGCCGACACCACGACCGTGATCCGCGACGGTCGTACCGTGGCCACCTTCGACATGCACGGCGCGGAGCCCGTCACGGAGGAACGGATCATCCGGGCCATGGTCGGGCGGGACCTCGCGCACCGCTTCCCCGAGCACACTCCGAAGATCGGCCAGGAGGTACTGCGGATCGAGGACTGGACCGTGCACCACCCGATCGACCGCGGCCGCGTCGTCGTCGACGGCGCGAACCTGCGCGTGCGCTCGGGGGAGATCGTCGGCCTCGCCGGGCTGATGGGCGCCGGGCGTACCGAGTTGGCGATGAGCGTGTTCGGCCACAGCTACGGCACCGGGATCTCGGGCCGGCTGCACCTGCACGGCACGGAGATCCGGGCGCGCAGCGTCGACGAGGCGATCGGCCACGGCATCGCCTACGCGACCGAGGACCGCAAGCGCTACGGCCTCAACCTGATCGAGGACATCAAGCGCAACATCACCGCGGCCAAGCTCGCGGCGGTCTCCCGGCTCGGCATCGTCAGCGCCGGCGCCGAGGTGCACCGGGCCGAGAAGCTGCGCAAGGAGATGCGGGTCAAGGCCGACAGCGTCGCCGTGCTCACCGGCAAGCTCTCCGGCGGCAACCAGCAGAAGGTCGTGCTGAGCAAGTGGCTCTTCACCGAGCCCGAGGTGCTCATCCTCGACGAGCCGACGCGCGGCATCGACGTCGGCGCCAAGTACGAGATCTACGAAATCATCAATGCGCTGGCCGACGCCGGCAAGGCGGTCGTGGTGATCTCCTCCGAGCTGCCGGAGCTGCTCGGGATCTGCGACCGGATCTACGCGATGAGCCAGGGGCGCATCACCGGCGAGGTGGAGCGCGCCGAGGCAACCCAGGAGGGCCTGATGCGGTACATGACCATGGACAAGAGTGGGGTGTCGCGGTGAGCACCCTGGAGGCGACCAAGCAGGAGCCGGCGCCGGCCGAGACGTCGTCGCTGCGCGGCTACCTCGGGCAGAACCTGTGGCAGTACGGCATGCTGACGATCCTCATCGCGATCGTCGTGACCTTCCAGATCCTCACCGACGGCCGGTTGCTGTACCCGGACAACGTCGCGGCGCTGGTCCAGCAGAACGCCTACGTGCTGATCCTCGCCATCGGCATGGTGATGGTCATCGTCGCGCAGCACATCGACCTGTCCGTCGGCTCGATCGTGGCGTTCATCGGCGGGTACTGCGCCCTCATGATCACCGAGTGGCACTGGCCCTGGCCCGTCGCGGTCGCCGCGTCCATCGCCATCGGCGTCGTGGTCGGCTGCTGGCAGGGGTTCTGGATCGCCTACGTCGGGATCCCGGCGTTCATCGTCACCCTGGGCGGCATGCTGCTCTTCCGCGGCCTCGCGGTGCTGGCCGTCAGCCAGACGGTGCCGGTGCAGGACAAGGGCTTCGGCGCGATCGCGGCCAAGTCGCTGCCCAACGCGCTGGGCTTCCTGGGCAACCTCGACGGCATGACGCTGCTCGTCGGCGTCATCGCGATCGGCGGGCTGGTCTTCACGCAGGTGCGCTCCCGGCGCGAGCTGATCCGCTACGACCTGCGCCTGGAGCCCTCGGCCGCGTTCATCGGCAAGCTCGTGGTCTTCGCGGCCCTCACCGCCTACATCACCTACCTGCTCGCCGAGAGCACCGACGGCACCCCCAACGTCCTCATCATCGTGGGCGCGCTCGTGGTGCTGTACACGTACATCATGGGAAACACCGTCTTCGGCCGGCACATTTACGCGATGGGCGGCAATCTCGCGGCGGCGAAACTGTCGGGCGTGAAGACGAAGCGTGTAACTTTCCTGATCTTCGTGAACATGGGCGTTCTCGCGGGCATCGCGGCGGTCGTCACCACCTCCCGCGCCGGCGCCGGCGTGGCGGGCGCGGGCACCAACTACGAATTGGACGCGATCGCCGCGGCGTTCATCGGCGGCACGGCCGTGACCGGCGGTATCGGCAAGATCACCGGGGCCGTGATCGGCGCACTCATCATGGGCGTGCTGAACATGGGCCTTTCGATTCTCGGCGCCGACGCCGCCTGGCAACAGGCCATCAAGGGCCTCGTGCTCATCGCCGCCGTCGCCTTCGACATCGTCAGCAAGCGCCTGGCCAACTCCTCGCAATGATTGGCAATGTTTCGATAACGGCGATTTATTGACGTCGCGTTTCCTGAGCAATAGCGTCAATGTCACGGCGAATCCACCAATTGTTTCGAAACAATCGGGAGCCACGCTCATGACATTACGCAGAATGGCCACGGCCGGCATTTTGGCGGCCGTGGTCGCGGCGACGCTCGGCGCCGTGTCGGCCTCCGCCAACGGGCCGCACGCGCCGTCGCCCAAGGACCAGAGCCTGCGTGGGCTCGCCGCCCGCAACGGCCTCTACGTCGGCACCGCGGTCGACGCGAACGCCTACGCCGACGCGTCCGACCCGCAGTACAAGTCGATGGTGGACAGCCAGTTCTCCACCGTCACCGCCGAGAACGCGATGAAGTGGGAGAGCCTGGAGCCCACCCGCGGCACCTACGACTGGGCCGCCGCCGACGCCCTGGTCGCCGCCGCCGCGCGCAACCACCAGCTGGTGCGCGGCCACGTGCTGACGTGGTACAGCCAGCTGCCGGGCTGGCTCAACGCCGGCATCCAGGACGGCTCGATCGACGGGCCGCAGCTTCGCGAGCTGCTGCACAAGCACATCACCGACGTCGTGACCCACTTCCGCGGCAAGATCTGGCAGTGGGACGTGGTCAACGAGGCCGTCTCCGACCCGTGGGAGACCCCGTCGTCGATCCACCTCGGCGGCAACACCGGCTCGCTCAAGCAGAAGTTCGCCGACCTGCTGGGCCCCGACTACATCGCCGACGCGTTCCGCTGGGCCCGTGCCGCCGACAAGAACGCGCTGCTGTTCTACAACGACTACAACATCGAGGCCTTCGGCGACGGCGGCCCCGGCGACAAGACGCAGTTCGTGTACGACATGGTCAAGCGCCTGCGCGCGCAGGGCGTGCCGATCGACGGCGTCGGCAGCCAGGGCCACCTGAGCACGCAGTACGGCAACTACGACGTCTTCGCCGTCGCCGACGCGCTGGACCGCTTCACCGACCTCGGCGTCGCCGCCGCGCTGACCGAGGTCGACGCGCGCAGCCTCACCAAGAACGCGTCCGACCCGACGGTCGACGCCGCCGGCCAGGACCTCAACGCGCGCGACCAGGCCTCGGCGTACAACTACCACGTCCTGCTGCAGGCCTGCCTGCTCAACCGGCACTGCCTGTCGTTCACGGTGTGGGGCTTCACCGACAAGTACTCGTGGATCCCCAACTGGTTCAAGAACCCGCCCGAGGGCTCGGGCTGCCTGTGGGACGCGAACTACCAGCCGAAGAAGTCACTGCGCACGGTCCAGGGCGACCTGGCCGCGGCCGGCCCCCCGCTGGTCCAGCCGCGCGTCGCGCAGAAACCCCGCCGCTAGAGCTTTCTTCGGGATGGGGATCGGGGCGGGCGCCCGACCGGCGCCCGCCCCTCCATTCGCAGTTATCGCGTCGGTACGTCCACATAGGACCCGCCGGCGATGGTCACCGACCCGCCGGGGGAGTTGGCGTCGTAGTACAACGGGTCGACGGTGTCCACGACGAGGGTCAGGGAATGCCCCGCCGGTACGTCGTACGCCGTCGCCGACAGCGCGACGTCCACGTTGCGGCTGCCGCCCGACGTGCCCAGCCACGTCACCGGGGCGTGCGTGATGAGCTTGGCGGTGCCCAGCGCGTCGAGGTCGTAGAGGTACGCGACCACGGTGCCCGTGGCCGCCGTGCCCGTCAGGTTCAGGTGCACCTGCGGGATGCCGCGGATGCGCAGCGCCGAGCCGGGCCGCTCCGACGCCCACACCCCGGCGCGCAGGCGATCGACGGTCGGCAGCCAGATCTGCGGCTGCTGGCCGGTGAACGCCGACACGCCGTTGGTCAGCAGCACCACGCCGCCGTCGGCGGTCGTGTCGAGCTCGGTCGGGATGGTCTTGCTCCAGCCGGTGCTGGGCGCGCCGCCGAGCAGGCCGGTCCCGTCGAGCCAGCGGATCGAGCCGAGGCCGTAGCGCTTCGTGGACGTGTTCAGCGCCGCCCACGACCCGTACTGCTCGGTCCCGGCGTTGAGCGACTTCACGAGCACGGGCGGTTCGGCGCCGATGCCGGTGTCGACGCCGGCGAGGTACTGGTCGAACCAGCGGTACAGACTCGTCCAGGCGTCGTTGGGCAGGCCCAGGATGCCGGTGAACTCCGCGATCGCGTGGTCGCCGGGGCGCAGCTCCAGCCGCTTCGGGGTGCTGAGCCGCCCGAAGAGGTCGACGAGCTGGTTGGGCGGGAAGAACGAGTCGCCCCACGCGTTGGCGATGAGCACCGCGGGCCGGTTGGCGTTGATCGCGTCGAGGTACGTCGCCGCCGAGCGCACCCGCGCCCACGCCTTGACCTCGTCGACGTTGCGGTTGGCGTTGAAGTCGGCGAGCTTGCCGGACAGGTCGGTGCCGGGGTTGCCCAGCAGGCTCGCCGCGAGGCTCAGCAGCCCGGCGGACTGCTGGTGGCGGGTGTTGTCGCCGTAGAGCGAGTACACCAGGTCGCTCCAGCCGCTCATCATCACCACGGCGCGGATGCGCGGGTCGAACGCCGAGCCGAGCAGGCTGATCCCGGCGCCGTAGGAGACGCCGGCGGCGCCGATGCGGGCCGGGTCGGTGGCGGTGTTCGCGATCGTCCAGTCGATGACCTTCGACAGGTCGGCCATGTCCTTGGGCCCGGCGGTGTCGATCTCGCCGCCGGAGGACCACCACCCGCGCGGCGTGTACGACACCACGACGTACCCGCGCGAGGCGATGGTGCCGGCCTGGGCGATGTACTCGAGGTCGTTGAGCCCCCAGCTGGCCGGGAACACGATCGCCGGGTACGTGCCGGCCGCGGCCGGCGCGACGACGTTGGCCTTCAGGGTCACCCCGGCGCCCGGGATGTCCGCGAACCGCACTCCCGTGGTGGCGAGCGCGGCCTGTTGCGCGACGGCGGCGGCCGGCGATGCGGCGGCCGCGGGCGCGGCGCCGCCGGCAGCGGCGGTGAGGGTCAGGGCGAGCAGGGCGATCAAGGTTGCGCGTGGTCGGGGCATACGCACTCCTCCTGGCGGGGTGGGGCGCTGTCAAGTGGCGGCAGCGTAGGAGCCCGTACCGAGAAAGAGAAGTTCGTGACATTATCATTACCGGCCGGTAACATCTGTCGCTTGAGGAGGTCGCCGTGCTGTACGGAGCCCCGACCCCGCGACGCCGCGACGCGCAGCGCAACCGCACGGCGATCCTGCAGGCGGCCAGCGAGCTGATGATGAGCCACCGCACCGAGGTGCTGATGCCGGAGATCGCCCGGCGCGCGGGCGTCGGCCAGGCCACGCTGTACCGCCACTTCCGCGACCGGCACGCCCTCGCCGCCGCCGTGGTCGCCGACCAGCTGCAGCGCCTCGAGGCCTACATCGCCGCGAACGCCGACCACCCGGCCGCGTTCCGCACGCTCCTCACCGAGGTGCTGCGCACGCACCTGGCGATGCGCCCGCTCGTCACGCTCATCGGCGGCCTGGACCGCGAGACCCGACGCCGCTACACCCACCGCGTCGTGTCGACGCTGACGCCACCGCTGCGCCGCGCCCAGGCCGCCGGCGACGTGCGCGCCGACCTCGCCCCCGAGGACCTGGCGCTGCTCTTCGCGATGCTCTCCGGCGCCGTGGACTCCCAGCCCGCGCCGGCCACCGCCGAGCGCTCGATCGCCCTGCTCCTCGACGGCGTCTTCCGGTAGCCTCGCCCGGCTACAGCCGGTGCCGGCCCACTTCGACGGGCCGGTCCAGCCGCCCCATCGGCACCCTGGCCACGCCCCGCGGCCGCCCCGTGCGCAGCAACGCCGTGAGGTGATCGGCCGGCGCCGGCATGCCGAGGTGGTACCCCTGCGCGTACGGCACCCGCAGCTGCCGCAGCCGCTCCAGCTGGTCGTCCGCCTCGATCCCCTCGGCCGTCACGTCGACGCCGACGCTGCGCCCGAGGTCACCGAGCAGCTTGACCACGGCGTCGTCGTTGCGGTTGTCCAGCATCCCGGCCACGAACGAGCGGTCGATCTTCACCCCGGTGACGGGCAGGACCGACAGGTGCCGCAGCGTCGCCGACCCGGCCCCCATGTCGTCCAGCACGATCCCGACGCCGTTCTCCCGCAGCTCGCGCAGCTGTTCGACGGCGGCCTGCAGCTGCGCCAGGTCGGCCGACTCGGGCAGTTCCACCCGCAGCCGGTCCGGCGCAAGGCCGGTCCTGCGCAGCGCCGCCAGCACCCACTGCGCGAGGCCGGCCCCGCGCAGCGTCTCGACGGTGAGGTTCACGTTGACGCACCGTGGCGCCCGCTCGTCCAGCGCCGCGTCCCAGGCCGCGAGGTCCGCGCACGCCCGCTCGAGCACCCACCGGTCCAGCTCCGGCAGATGCTGCGCCCGCCGCGCGTCGGCCAGGAACTGCCCCGGCGTGAGCAGCCCGTGCCGCGGATGCTGCCAGCGCACCAGCGCCTCGACGAACCAGACCCGCCCGTCGTTGACCCCGAAGATCGGCTGGTAGAACAGCCGAAGCTCGCCGCGCTCGATGGCGTCGCGGACCCCGTCACCGGCCCCCGCCCGCCGCTCGGCCCCCGCACCGACGTCGAGCGCGACGCGCACCGCGCCCCCGCCGGCCTCCTTCGCCCGGTACATCGCCAGATCCGCCTCGCGCAGCAGCGTGTCCGCGTCGACGCCGGGCGCACCCACGGCCACCCCGACGCTGGCGACGCGGTGCGCCTCGGCCGGCAGCTCGGGGTCGGGCGTCGCGATCGCCTGCCGGAACCGCTCGCCCAGCGCCACCGCCGACAGGTCCGACCGCGACCCGCCGGCGACCCGCGTCAGCACCGCGAACTCGTCCCCGCCGAGCCGCGCCACGACGTCCCCTTCCCCGGCGACGGCCGCGAGCCTGCCCGCCGCGGACGCGATGAGCCGATCGCCCACGTTGTGCCCGAGCGAGTCGTTGACCTGCTTCATCCGGTCGAGGTCGACGAACACGACGGCGATGCTGGGCCCCTCCTCCCGGCACGCGACGGTGAGCCGGTTGAGGAACCGCGTCCGGTTGGCGAGCCCGCTGAGCGGGTCCCGGACGGCCTGCTGCGCCATGAGATCGGCCAGCGCCTCGTACAGCCGCGCGGCCGAAACCCGTGCCAGCCGCCCTTCTTCGCGCCGCACGAGCACGTCGTCGTAGCGCCGGACGCGATCCCGCCGCCCGACGAGCTCGCACACGTCGACGATGAGCGCCCCTTGGTCGACGATCGTCGGCGCCGGATCGGCGGTGCGCCCCACCGGCGTCTTCTCCCACAGCGCCCGCCCGTAGCCGAAGGGCCCCGACATCAGCTGCCCGAACCGGTCCCGGCTGATCAGCCCGAGCCCGCCGTCGAGGTACACGACGGCGACGCACGGCAGCCCGGGATCCCCGCGGAACAACAGATCCAGCTCAGTGCAGCGCATGCCGGCATCGACGACCGCGACCGGCCGCGCCAACGGCCCGACGATCTCGGGCGGCTCTCCCGGCGCGACCTGCGACACGCCGTCAATCATCAACGACCGTGCACGCGGCACAAAGTCCCAATCTTCCCGATTACCGGCGCGTAACCCCCCATTCAGCCAAACTGATACGGCCGTCCTCATTGCCGCCGCGCCGGTGACAACCCGCAGCGTCTCCCGTGCCGAGCGTGCATTCCCGGGCATCGGTGTGTGACACCGGCCGGCGGCGAAAGGGGGCGGTCGCCGGCCGCCCCTTCGCCGAAGCCGCGGTGTCTCTACCACCGGTCATGGACAACACGGCAAGGGAGACGCCTGAGATGGGGAAGAAGATCATCGTCACCACAAACTGCTTCCGGTTCGCGGCGCGGCGGCCGGCATGAACAAGGGTTCGATCCTGGCGATCGCGTGTGCGGCGCAGTTCATGGTCGTGCTCGACGTCGCGATCGTGAACGTCGCCCTGCCCTCGATCCAGCACGATCTCGGCCTCGGCCTGCCCACCCTGCAGTGGATCATCATCGCGTACGGCCTCATGCTCGGCGGTTTTCTCCTGCTCGGCGGCCGGATGGCCGACCTTCTGGGGCGCCGGCGCGTCCTGCTGGCGGGGCTGACACTGTTCACGTTCGCCTCGCTGGTCGCGGGCGTGGCGGGTTCCGCGGGGCTGCTGATCGGCGCTCGGGTCCTGCAGGGCTTCGGTGCTGCGCTGATCCCGCCGGCCGCCCTGTCGACCCTCGCCGTGACGTTCCCGGAGGGCGGCGAGCGCAATCGTGCGGTCGGGCTCTACGGCGCGGTCACCGGGGTGTCGGCGTCGGTCGGGGTGATTGCCAGCGGTCTGCTGACCGATGGCGCGGGCTGGCGGTGGGTCTTCCTCATCAACGTGCCGATCGGCGTCGTGCTCACCGCGATGGCGGCCGTCTTCCTGCCCGCCGACGCCGGCGACCATCGCGGGCGCGAACGCTTCGACGTCGCCGGCGCGGTCACCGTGACCGGAGGTCTCCTGCTGCTCGTCTACGCCCTCAGCCGCGGTGCTGACATCGGCTGGGGCACCGCGGCGACGCTCGGGCTGTTCGCCGCCGCCGTCGTGCTGCTGTCCGCGTTCGTGCTGATCGAGCGGCGGTCCCGGGCACCGCTGGTGCCCGGCTCGGCGGTGGGCAACCGCACCCTGGCGGCGGCGAACCTGTCGTCGTTCTTCACGTTCGGCGCGTTCTTCGCCCTGATCTTCCTCGGCTCGCTGCTGATGCAGCAGGTGCTCGGCTACTCGCCGACGCGCACGGGCTTTGCGTGGCTGGCCACCACGGCGGCGTCGTTCGTGGCGGCCGCGATCACGGGCGGGAAGCTCGTCGCGCTGGTGGGCGTGCGGCGCTTGCTCGTCGCGGGCCAGTCGCTCCTCGCGATCTCGGTGCTGCTGCTGACGCGGGTGCAGGCCGGAGCGGACTTCGCCACCGATCTGCTGCCGGCGCTGCTCGTGGCCGGCGTGGCCGGGGGCATTGCGGCCCCGGCCGCCCAGCTCGGTGCGCTGTCCGGAGTCACGCCCGCGATGAGTGGCTTGGCATCCGGCCTCGTCGAGACCACACGCGAGATCGGCGGTGTGGTAGGCGTCGCGGCCGTGTCGACCGTGCTCGTCTCACGGTCCGGGGCGAACGCCTTCCACGCCGCGTTCTGGGTGATCTTCGCCATCGCGGCGCTGGGCGCGCTCACGGCGGCGATCGGCTTTCCGAGGCGCATGGCACGTGAGACCGGGCCCGAGCCGGCACCGCCTCACGTTTCGACCCCGGGGAGACCGATGCGGCAAACGTGACCGCGATGCAGAGCACCCGTCGGGCCGAGACGTTCCTCGGCCCGACGCAGTTCCCGCGGGGTCGCGTGCGGCCGCGCTGACGACCCGGTTCGTGGGCGGCTCTCCTCGCCGGAGGACTCAGACGAAGCGCTGGCGCTGGCGGCCCAGGGAGTCGATCTCCAGCTCGACGACGTCGCCGGTGCGCAGGTACGGCTGGTTCGGCAGGCCCATGGCCACGCCGGCGGGGGTGCCGGTGTTTACGACGTCGCCGGGGTGCAGGACCATGAACTGGCTCAGGTACCAGATCAGGTGGGGCACGCCGAAGATCATGTCGGCGGCGGTCTCGTTCTGGCGGGGCTCGCCGTTGACCCAGGAGCGCAGGCGCAGCGACGGGACGTCCAGGCCCTCCGGGGTGACGAGCCACGGGCCCAGCGGGTTGAAGGTCTCGCAGTTCTTGCCCTTGTCCCACTGGCCGCTGCGCTCCAGCTGGAACTCGCGCTCCGAGACGTCGTTGCTGATGGCGTAGCCGGCGATGTGTGCCGCGGCGTCGTCGGGGGAGTCGAGGTAGCGCGCGGCGGTGCCGATCACGACCGCCAGCTCGACCTCGTAGTCGGTCTTGGTGCTGGCCCGCGGGATGAGCACGTCGTCGTCGGGGCCGACGACCGTGTCCGCGGCCTTCATGAAGACGACGGGCTCGGCGGGGGGTTGCGCGCCGGTCTCCGCGGCGTGGCGGGCGTAGTTGAGGCCGATGCACACGACCTTGCCGATGCGGGCGACCGGCGGGCCGACGCGCATGCCGGCCGGGACGTCCAGGCGGGGGAGGGAGTCCAGCGCCGCCCAGGCGCGGGCCGGGCCGCCGGAGGCGAGGAACGTCCCGTCGATGTCGTCGGTGATGCCGGACAGGTCGAGGTAGGTGCCGTCCTCGGCGACCGCGACGGGTCGCTCCGAGCCGGCCGGGCCGAGGCGCGCGAATCTCATGCCGGCCAACGTAGTAACCGAGAGGCCAAGTGGTCAAGCCAATCGAGCGGAGCCGGCTAGGCCTGGGCCGCGGCCGCGATCCGCGTCAGGTGCGCCGTCATGGCCTCCCGGGCGGCCGCGGCGTCGCGGCGGTCGATGGCGTCCACGATCGCCTGGTGCTCCGCCGCCGTGCGGCGCAACACCCCAGGGCGCGAGGACGTCAGGGCGCGGCTCGCCCGCCCGAGCGTCGACAGGGTCTGCAGCATCGTGGCCAGCAGCGGGTTGCCGGCGGCCTCAGCGATGAGCCGGTGCAGCGTCACGTCCGCCGCGACACGATCCGGCGAGGCCAGCGCCGCACGCATCGCCGCGACGTCGGCCGCGCCGGCCCGCGCCGCGGCCAGGGCCGCCAGGGCCGGCTCGATGACCAGCCGCGCCTCGAACAGCTCCGCCACGGTCCGCTCGTTGAGCGCCATCACGAACTGCAACGGCTCGAGCAACGCGCTGGTGGACAGGGCCGCGACATAGGTGCCCGAACCGTGCCGGCTCTCCAGGATGTTCAGGCTCACCAGCGAGCGGATGGTCTCCCGCAGCGTCGGCCGGCTGATCCCGAGCAGCTCGCTGAGCTCCCGCTCGGCCGGCAGGCGCTGCCCGGGGGCGAGCCGGCCGTCGACGATCATCTCCTGGATGCTGCGCATCGCCTCGCCGGCGGCCGTGGAGCGCCGGACCGGTGTGAACTCGGTGGACATCGAGCGCTCTCCAGGTGACTAGGTGACCTGGCCATCCTAGAAGCCCGGGGCCGGGCCCCGGGCTCCCGAAGCGAGCTCAGCCGTCGACCTCCAGCTCGTAAATGCGCGTGGCGCCGTCGACGTTCTGGGTCGGCGTGGTGACGGTGAGCCGCACGTAGCGCGCGGTCGCCGCCGTGATGCGGTGCGTGGTCACGCCGTCGGCGTTGGTCGTGACGGCGACCGCATTGGTCCAGGCCGCGCCGTCCGTGCTGAGCCCGATGGTGAAGGCCCGGGTGTTGTACCCGATCGCCTCGCCGCCCGCCGCCGCGTGCCGGACCACGAACCGCCGCACGGTGCGCGCCGCGCCCAGGTCCAGCTGCAGGCTCGCCCCGGCGGTGCCGCTGCACCACTTGCTGTTGCCGGTGACGATCCCGTCGGCGGCCTTGGCCGGGGACTCGGCCGCGACGCACGGCGCGGAGCCGGTGACGGCGGCTCCCCGGGCGAGATTGACGCCCGCGTAGGCGCCGCCCTCGTCGGTGATGGCGAGATCGTCGACGTAGCCGCGGAAGGCGCCGGTGCCGGTGGGCCGGTCGAAGCCGACGTCGATGCGCGACACCGTTCGTCCGGCCAGGCCGGCCAGGCTCACCCGCACGAGGTTCCACTGGTTCACGACCAGATGGCCGCCCTCGCCCTGGTACTGCGGATGCGCCCGCACCCCGAACTGGTCCACCGCGCCGGAGTCGCGCAGCGCCGAGCCGTCGGTGAACTGCAGGTCCACGCCGGCGAAGGTGCCGGTCGCCTGCTGCGGGAAGATCCAGTACGACAGCACGCTGGAGGAGCCGAGCGGCACGTCGACGGCATGGATGCGCTGGTAGGAGTACGACTGCGTCGCGGAGTTGTCGGCGCCGGAGTACATCAGCGCGCTCGTCCCGCTGTGCGCGAGCTCGGTGCGCGGCGAGGACTCCGCCGCGGTCAGGCCGCAGCAGTACCCGCCGACGCCGACCGAGGCACCCGCGCTGTCCAGCCACGTCGGTGCGGGGTCGCCGGTCTCGAACGAGGTGCCGAACAGCGGCCAGTCGCGGCCGTCGCCGAGGACCGGTTCGAGGCCGGCGTACCAGCGAACGGCCATCTTCGCGTAGCCGGCGTCGTTGGGGTGCAGGGTGTCATTGAGGTCGGAGCTCGCGAGGCCGGACAGGTCGACCAGCCGGGTGCGGGCCTTGCCGGCCAGCGCCGGCGGGACGGCGGCGTTGAAGGCGTTGATGCGCGCCTGGATCGCCGGGTCGAGCGCGGGCACGATCTTCGCGACCAGGACCGTGGCGGCGGGCCGGTCGGCGAGGATGCGGTCCACGAGCGCGGCGAGGCGCGCCGGCGCGTTGCCCACGTCGTAGTTCTGGTTCATGTCGTTGGTGCCGATGTGCAGCAGCACCACGTCCGGCTGGTACGTGGCCAGCCAGCCGTCGACGTTGGCGGCGATCTCGTCGATGCGCCACCCGGAGTGGCCCTCGTTGTCGGTGTCGGGCAGGGCGCCGGAGCGTTGCGAGCCGACGAAGTCGATCGCGTACCCGGCCTGGACGGCGAGGCGGTTCCACAGGGCGGCGCGGTAGCTGGAGCCGGTCGGGCTGCCGACGCCGTAGGTGATCGAGTCGCCCAGCGGCATGATGCGGATCGGCCGGGTGGCGACGGCGGCGCCGGCGGGCCGGTCGAGCGCGGGCAGTAGCACGGGCAGGAGGACGGCGGCGAGGAGAGCGAGCAGAGCGGTGAACGGGCGGAGTCGGCCCATCGGATACCCCCACATGGCGGATGGCGGCGAGTATCGACAAGGGTCGCTGTCACGCGCTATAACTGTCAAGAGTTGACAAAACTGGCTGAATTGCCGGGTTCACGCCGTCCGTACATGTGCGGTTCATGTCCCTGTCAGCGCACGTTCGTCGATGCGATCGTGACCTGCGCCGCATTCGCCGCGCCGGGCGCCCGAGGCCCCAGGCCGTTGTGTGCCACGTGCTACCGTCCGGCGACAGGTACCCCGACTCGGCAGCTGCTAGCCGCCTTGACCTGGTGTGATGGGCGTTGGTGATGGGTGTGGATCCGTCTTCGGAGGGCTCCGGCGAGACACGAGCACCGTTGATGGTCGTGAGCGTCCACGACGTGGCGCCGGCGACCGCCGACGAGACGGCGCGCTGGTGCGCCGATGCCGACGCGCTGGGCATCCCGGTGTCGCTGTTGGTGATCCCGGGACCGTGGCGCGGGATGTCGCTGACGGAGCACGGCGACTACGCGCAGGTGCTGCGCGAGCGCGCCGCGCACGGCGACGAGCTGGTGCTGCACGGCTGGTGCCACCAGGCCGGCCCGGAGGGCACCGCGGTGCGCCGCGCGGTCGGCCGGGCCGTTGCCCGCGGCGCCGCCGAGTTCGCGGCGCTCGACGAGGAACAGGCGGCCCGCCGCCTCGACGACGCCAAGGCCGTGCTCGACCGGCTCGGGCTGTCCACCACCGGCTTCACGCCGCCGGGCTGGCTCGCCTCCCCGGCCGCGCAACGCGCGCTGGCGGGCGCCGGGTTCCGGTACACCACGGATCATCTCGGCGTGAAGGACCTGCGCTCCGGCCGGTCCCGCCGCGGCTTCGCCCTGTCGCACCGCCCGGGCGGCACCGGCGAGCGGCTCGGCTCGGCGATCCTGCGCGCCGGCGCGTCGTGGGCGGCCCGGCGCCGCCGCGGCCTCGTCCGCGTCGCGCTGCACCCCGACGACCTGCACCGCCCGGCCCTGCGCGACGACACCCTGCGGGCCATCGAGGGCGCGCTGCGGGCCGGCGCGCGCGCCACAACCTACGGCGCCGTCGTCGACGCGGCGGCATCGTGAAGATCGTCCAGCTCGCCAACTTCTACACGCCGGTGTCGGGCGGGCTGCGCACCTGCGTGGAGCAGACCGGCCGCGGGTACATCGCCGCCGGCCACGAGCGCGTGACCCTGGTGCCCGGCACCGAGGACCGCGACATCACGCTGCCCGACGGGCGCCACCTCACCGTGCGCAGCCCCCTGATACCCGGCTCGGGGGGCTACCGGGTGCTCACCGCCCGCACCCGGGTGTGCCGGCTGCTCGACCTGGTCGAGCCGGACGTGATCGAGGCCAACGACAAGCTGAGCATCGGATGGCTGTCGCCGTGGGCGCGGCGCAATGGCGTGCCGCTGGTGCTGGTGTCGCACGAGCGCATCAACGCGATCCTGCGCACCCGCGTGCCGCGCTGGTTCCCGCTGGACGCCGCCGCCACCGCCGCCAACCGCCGCCTGCACCGCCTCGTCGACCACATCGTGCTCACCTCCGCCTTCTCCGCCGCCGAGTTCGCCGCCTTCGAACCGGTCAAGACCCACCGCGTGCCGCTCGGCGTCGACCTGGTCACCTTCCGCCCGGCGCCGCGCACCGGCGGCGAGCAGATCCGCCTCGTGACCGTGACCCGCCTGTCCGCCGAGAAGCACCCCGACCTGTCCGTCGAGGCCCTGCGCGAGCTGCGCCGCCGCGGCATCCCGGCCACCCTCGACGTCATCGGCACCGGCCCGATGCTGCGCCGCCTGCAGCGCGACGCGGAGGGCCTGCCGGTGCGCTTCCTCGGCCACGTCGCCGACCGGCAGCGCCTCGCCGACCTGGTCGCCGGCGCCGACGTGTCGCTGTCGCCGTCGCCGGCCGAGACCTTCGGCCTGGCCACGCTCGAGTCCATGGCGTGCGGCGTGCCGGTCGTGGTGCCGGCCAAGGGCGCGGCCGGCGAGCTGCTGCTGCGCCCCGAGTCCGGGCGCGTCACCGACGGCACCCCGCAGGGCCTGGCCGACGGCGTCGAGTCGCTGCTGGGCGTCCCGGCCGAGCTTCGCCAGTCCGACGCCCGCGCCGTGGCGGAGCAGTTCCCGTGGTCGGCGACGGTCAACGGCCTGCTGGACGTCTTCGCGGCCGCGACCGGACGCCACCAGCCCGTGTCCTGAGTGGCGTCAGGGCGCGCGCTGGGCGACCAGCTCGGCGGCGCCGGGCTCCGCGGCCCGCGCAGCGGCGCGGGCCGCGGCCCGGGACGCGGCCAGCAGGCCCACGCCCGCCACGAGCAGGACCACCACGGCCGCGGCGCTCCAGGGCCACCACAGGGCGCCGCGCCAGCCCGCGTGGAAGACGGTGGCGTCGAACACCGCGCTGCTGACCGGGTCGGCGATGCTGATCGCGGTGAGCGCCGTCGGCAGCGAGCCCGCGGCGAACGCGTCCTGGGTGAGCAGGCCGCTCGCGCTGGTCGAGGCGATCAGCCCCAGCATCGACCAGTCGTGCGCCAGGGCGGGCACGCCGTCGCGGGTGAGGGTGTCGGCGACGAGCACGACGAAGACCGCCGTCAGGCACGTGCACACGCCCGCGGCGACGCCGGCGAGGGCGCCGCGCAGGCGGGCCTCGGTGCGTTTCGGCAGCAGGTGGGCCAGCCCGACGAAGGCGACCATCACCGCGGCGGCGACCCCGACCGCGGGGGCGACGTCGGCCCGGTTGAGCGTCTGCGGTACCGCCGGACGCGCCACGACCAGCAGGGCCAGCCCCGCGCAGACGGCCACGGTGCCCAGCCACGCCCGGGCCGGCGGCCGGCGCAGCGTGAACATGGCGAACAGCAGCTGCGTGACGAGCAGCGCCTGCACCACCGTCAGCGAGCCCAGGTGCAGCGCCACCGCGTGCGCGGCGAACGCGGCGACGTTGAGCACCCAGCCGGCGAGCCACCAGCGGTCGCGCACCAGCCGGCGCACGAGCAGCAGCACCCGCACCGGCAGGGCGCGGTCGTGGACGTCCGGGGCCGCGCGCTGTGCGGCCCGCTGCTGCATCGCCGCGGACACGGCGAACATGGCGGCGGCGAGGACCGCGAGGACGACGGCAGGCATGGTCCGGATGTTGTACCGCAGCAGCATGGCGCCGCGGCGACCAGGGGATGGCCCGCCGGTGTTGAATGGTGGGAGTGGGTCACGGTTCGCACATCCTGGAGCTGCTCGCCTCGCCCCGCCACCGCTTCGAGGGGCGCCCGCAGGACGGCCCCGCGCCGGCGCCCGGCGGCGAGCTCGTCGAGGCGATCGAGCTGCGCGCTGGCCTCGGTGTCGTCGGCGACCGCTACTTCGCCCACCCCGCGCACCGCGACGCGAGCGTCACGCTGATCGCGCGGGAATGGCTGCCGCCCGGCGCCGGCCTCGCCCAGGTGCGCCGCAACGTCCTGGTGGAGGGCATCCCGGTGGACGACCTGGTGGGCGCCGTGCTGACCCTGGACTCCGGCGACGGCCCGGTGCGCCTGCGGGTCAACCGCCGCGCCAACCCGTGCGCCTGGATGGACGTGACGATCGCACCCGGCGCCTGGCGGGCCCTGCGCGGCCACGGCGGGGTGCGCTGCACCCCGCTCGACGACGGGTTGCTCCGTGTGGGTTCCGTCACCTTCACGGTCTTAATTCCAGACTCAGGCTAGCCGCCGCCCGGCGTCTGGGTCTAGCGTTTGGACTCAGCCGGACTCCGGGGGGAGGCACCGATGCTCATCAGACCGTGGCGCGACGGCGACCGGGGGCTCGTGGTCGCCGCGCAGGAGTACCTTTCGCCGCGCACCATCGACCGGCGGTTCCTGGTCGGCAGCGGCGGTCGCCTGCCCAGCTCCTACCTCGCGCACATCGCCGCCGGCCCGCGCCCCGAGTGGGACGCCCAGGTCGCGGTGGACGGCGGGGTGCTGTGCGGCTGGGCGGAGTACGGCCGCATACCGGGCGGCGGCCCGGCGGCCGACCTGGCGGTGCTGGTCGCCGACCCGTGGCAGCGCACCGGCCTGGCCTCGGCGCTGATCCGCGCCCTGGTGCAGCGGATGATCGCCGCCGGCGTCACGACCATCCACGCCGACGTCGCCGGGTCCAACGCGCCGAGCCGCGGCCTGGTGCGCGCGCTGGCGGGATCGGACCCGGGCCCGTCCTACGCCGACGGCCTGCTGCACTATGCCTTCGGTCTGGCCGCGGTACCGGTGGAGTCCCTCGTGCGCAGCTGACCGCGCGATTGCCGGCACTGAGCCCGGGAGGCCCCGGCCGCCGGCGCCGGCCACAGCGGTAGACAGCACACGGCCCGCCGTTCCGCGCCGTACCCGGGCCGGGACCTCCCGAAGAGCGGCGTTCCATCCCGTTCCATGCGGGGCGGCGTTACAGTGATCGGCGTGAGTCGGCGGCGTGTCTCGGTGTGGTCCGCGGTCGTCGTGCTCGCGGTCTCGACGTCGCTGACCGTGGTCGGCGCGACCGCCGCATACGGCCGGATGCGCCCGCCGCTGGAGCCCGAGCAGGACGGCATCCGCTGCTACAGCAAGGCCACCCTCGCCGGCGGCGACCACTTCTACGGCACGGCCGTGCCGTTCAGGCCCGGCGCCGATGCCACGCTCGGCCTCGGCCGCGACGCGGTTGCGCAGTGCACGCCGCTGTGGCGCCTCGGCGTGCTGCGCCGCAACGTGCGCCGCCCCGCCGAGCCCGACGGCCGCGAGCACGAGGTGCCCACCCTCGACGCGTGCGAGCTGCCCGACCACCGCCCCGCCGTGTTCCCCGGGCAGTCGGGCACCTGCCGGCGCCTCGGCCTGCCCAGCCTGGCCTGGTGACGTGCGCCTGCCCGTCCGCGTGCACGACCTCGGCGACCCCGCAGCGCCGCGCGCCGGGGCCGGCCTGCGCCGCATCCTCGTGCCCGCCCGCCCGTTGCGCCACGCGCACCTGACGCACCTGCTCTGGTACCACACCGGCGCCCTCATCGCGTCCCGCGCCGACCTGCTGCGGCTGGGCGCGCTGTTCCGGCTCGCCGCCGTGAGCCCGCACAGCGCCGTCTACCTGCCGCTGCGCGGCAACCCGCCGAGCCCGTCGGCGGAGGCGTGGCGGGACGCGCAGGGCCTCGCCGACCTCGTCGTCGCCCGCCGTGAGGCCGCGCTGCGCCCGTCGGCCTGGCCGGACCTGCGCGCCCGCCTGCGCCGCGGCCGAGGGGTGCGCCCGGCCGGCCCGACCGCGCCGCCGCCCCGCGAGGCACCACCGACCGGCGAGCACCTGAGCGCCGCGGAGCACGGGGCCACAGTGTTCTTCCGCGGTACCGCTGCCGCGCTCTTCGACGCCGGCGACGAGCTCACGCGGTGCGGTGACGAGGTCGCCCGCCACCGCGACGTGCGCCGCTTCGGCGGTCCGGCGCTGCTCAGCCAGTTCGACGGACCCGGCCTGGCGCCCGGGCGGCGCGACGAGAGCTGGGAATGCATGATCCTGGCCGAGGACCCGCTCTTCCAGCGCCGGCCGGTCGGGCCGGCGCTGGAGCCCGCGTGACTCAGGAGGTGGGGAAGTTGTCCGCGGTGCGGATGCGGTTGCGCACGTACGTCCCGGACTCCGACAGCGATGACGAGTTGGTGTAGGACCCGGCGGCGCAGGTGCCCGGCTTGAACGCGGCACTGCTCTCGTTCGCGTCCGAGTACGTCCAGTTCGCGTAGCTGATCTTGTTCTGGTCGAGCAGGTCGAGCCAGGCGCCGGTGCTGGACAGGTCGGTGGCCCCGCCGCCGGTCGCGCTGACCGTGCCGAACTCGGTGACGAACAGCGGCAGCAGCTTCGCGGCCCGGGCGACCGTGGAGCGGTAGTTGTCCTTGTGCGAGGCCGCGTAGAAGTGGAACGCGTACATGATGTTCGTGGCGTTGACCGGGCTGTTCACGATCTCGGTCTCGCTCGAGCCGTCGGACACGCCCAGCGACGACCAGCCGCGGGTGCCCACGATGACCACCGCGTCCGGGTCGGCGGCCCGGATCACCGGGATGACCTGCTCGGCGTAGCTCTTGATGCCCTGCCAGCTGACCCCGTTGGGCTCGTTGGCGATCTCGTAGATGACGTTCTTCTTGGCCGAGTTGCGCTGCGCCACCGAGGCGAAGAACGTCTTGGCCCGGTCGAGGTTGTAGTTCGGGTCGCCCGGCGTCAGCGTGTGGAAGTCGATGATGGCGTACATCCCGCGGGCCTCGGCCAGGTCGACGTAGTTGTTCACCTGCGCGGTGAAGCCGGACGGGTTGGTCTCGTAGCCCTGCTCCTGCACGTACATCGCGATGCGCAGCAGGTCGGCCTTCCAGTCGTTGGCCAGCGCGTCCAGCGACGTCCCGTTGACGCACGAGGCGAACCACTGGATGCCGTGCGTGCTCATGCCGCGCAGCTGGATCGCCTTGTTGTACTGGTTGCACAGGTTGACGCCGCAGACGTGCAGCTGCCCGTTGACGCTCAGCGGCGTCCCGCCCTGCGGCGGCGTGGACGGGCTCGTGCTGGGGCTGCCGCTGGGGCTCCTGCTCGGGCTGGCGCTCGCGCTCGGGCTCTTCGACGGCGACGGGGACTGGGTCGTCGGCGAGGGCGTGGACACCGAGCCGGTGCACGTGACCCCGTTGAGCGTGAAGGTCGACGGCGTCGGGTTGGCGCTCGTCCACGTCCCGTTGAAGCCGATGCTCGTCGAGGCGCCGGTGCCCAGCGCGCCGTTGTAGTCCATGCTCCTGGCGGTGACGCTCGCGCCGCTCTGCGTGTAGGTCGCCGACCAGCCCTGGCCGACCTTCTGCCCGGCGTCGCCGAACGTCCAGCCGAGCGTCCACGACGTCACCGGGTCGCCGAGGTTGGTGATGCCGATGTTCGCGGTGAAGCCGCCGGGCCACTGGTTGGTGGTGTACGTGACGCGGCAGCCGGCCGACGCCGACGCGCTCACCATCGGCGCGAGGATCAGGCCGCCGGCCACGAGGGCACCGACGGCGCCGGCGACCCCGAGAGTGCGGCCGCGCGGCAGGCGTTTGAGCAGCTTCATACGAGGTTCCTCCGGTTGCGGGACCGGCACGGGCGGGCGGGCCCGTGCCAGAGCGGGATCGTCACGTGCGCCGCGGCTCCCGCTCAAATGCCGGCCCGCCCGATGTCCCGGAACAACCGTTCTGACCTGCGTAAACGCTGCAAGGGGCGATGAAATGTACAGTTCGAAACGCTTCGAACACCCGGAATGCGGCATCTGAACGCCGATGGAATGCCGGAACGCGCCGGCACACAATGGCGGCGTGCCCGATCCCGAGCTCACCGCGCTGCGCGAGTCCATCCGCCACCGCGGCCAGGCCGACGTGCCCGGCGCCACGCGCATGGTCGAGGACTACCTGGCGACCGTCCTGCAAGACGCCGGCGCCGCGGGCGACCCGTCCGCCCACCGCTGGGCGCGCGACCGCCTGCGCCTGTTCATGGTGGTGAGCTGGGGCAACTGGTTCGGCGTGCTGGAGCGCCTACCGCAGGAGTACCCGATGCTGCGCGACGAGTGGCGCGCCCTGCTCGCCGACCCGGCCGAGTTCGGCCCCGAGCACCTGGTCGCCTGGTGGTGGCTGCTGCAGCCGTCGATGTTCCAGCCCCTGGTCGCGGGCCAGCTGCGCGAGATGGGCGCCCCGCTGCGCGACGGCGTGGCCGGCATCCTGAAGGAGGGCGGCGCCTTCGACGACCGCATGGTCGACTGGACCGCCTTCGGCGCTGTTCAATAGCGCTGTTCAATAGCTCGCTGCGCTCGCCCGGGGGAGCTCCGCGTCACGGACCCGGCGACCCTGCAGCGCCTGTCCGAGGTTTACCGCATCAGCCACCGGCGCTCCCACCGGGTCTCGCGATCTTCGACAGGACCGGACCCAGCAGCTGGGTCGACTGCTATGCGCTCAACGTCGGCGCCCACCGCACCTGGGCCTACCCCTGCACCGGCTTCCCCCTCGTGGAGATCGACCACGACGGCGTGCGCTGTGTCCGCCGCAACGCGGCGCGCTCCGCCGGCGGCGTCATCGTCGCCGACAGCGACGTCGCCTTCACCGCCGGCCACGGCGGCTTCCTGATCGTTGGCGACGTCAGGTGGTGCGGGCCTTGGCGAGCATTGCGACGATCTCGGTGGTGGAGCCGGTCTGGCCGAGGAGCGGGAAGATCCGCTGCATGCTGTTGCGGTGGGCCTCCAGGTCCAGGTCGGCCATGGCGTCCGTCGCCAGTGTGACGTGGTAACCGTGTTCGTAGGCGGCGCGGGCGGTGGACTCCACGCCGATGCTGGTGGTGAGCCCGGCCAGCACGATCTGTGTGACGCCGCGGCGGCGCAGTTGCAGGTCGAGATCAGTGCCGTGCAGGGCACCCCAGGTGCGCTTGGTCACGGTGATGTCGTCGGGGTGGCCGGCGAGGTCATCGACGATGGCATCCCAGCCTTCGGGCAAGGAGCCGGGCCGGCCGGGGGTCTCGGTGCGGCCTGGGGCGGCATCCGATCCGTCCGCGCGGGTCGTGACCCGGACCAGGACGACCGGGGCACGATGTTCGCGGAAGGCGCGGGCCAGCTCGACCGCCCGGGCCACCACCTCGGGGCCGGAGTAGGGGACCATGGGAGCGCCGACGACCGCGTTCTGCAGATCGATGATGACCAGGGCGCTGGATGGGTCGAGTGCGGTGATGGTCATGAATTGCTCCCTTTTCTGCATCGGCGGCTCGGCCGCGATGCCTCACGTGGGATCGTCTCGCCGCCGAGCCTCACACGTCCCGATGTGAACAACTCGCCGTTGATCGCTGTGATCAAAGCAAGGCTGGAAAGGCGAATCAAACAACCGAATCTCCGGTGAGCCACAACCAGTTGTTGTGCGAGTAGGGTTCGGTGTGTGGATCTCGACGCAGTCCGTACCTTCGTCGCCGCCGCGGATGCAGGCCAGTTCCAGGACGCCGCGGCCGCGCTGTCGATCACTCAGCAGGCCGTGTCCAAGCGCATCGCCGCACTGGAGAAGGATTTGGAGGTGCGGCTGTTCACCCGCACGGCCCGCGGCGCCCAGCTCACGATCGACGGCCAGGCCTTCCTGCCCCACGCCCGGGAACTGCTGCGGGTGGAAGCGCGCGCCGACGCATCCGTGCGCCCCGGCCGGCGCGCCCTCCGCGTTGACGTCCACAGTCGACGGACCGCGCCGGGGGTGCTGCTGCAGGACTTCCACCGCACGCACCCGCGGATCGAGCTGGATGTCGTGACCCTCGACGCCGACGTCCATGCCGCGACCGCCGCTGTCGAGGCGGGGACGATCGACGCCACCTTCCACGCCGTCACCCTCCCCGCGCGCCAACTGCCAGGCGCAATCAGGACCGCCCGCGTGATCGACGAACACCACGAGCTCCTCGTCGGGCCGCGCCATGCGCTCGCCAACGCCCGCGCAGTCACGCCCGCGCAACTCGCCGAACACCGCATCTGGATGCCCGGCATGGCCGCGGGCACCGAGTGGGCCGCCTACTACGACGAACTCGCCGCCGCCTTCGGCCTCACCATCGACCTGGTCGGGCCGGTGTTCGGAAACGAGGCACTGCTGGCCGAGATCGCCGACTCCGCGGAGCTGGCGACGCTGGCCGGCGAACGCACCCGATACCTGTGGCCGGACAGCTACGACCTGCGGCGCATTCCGGTGCGCGACCCGGCGCCGGTCTACCCCATGTCACTGATCTGGCGCGACGACAACCCGCATCCCGCGCTCCGCAAACTTCGCCACCACCTCAGCTCCAGACGAGTGGAGGCGCCCGGCGAGAAGGTGTGGATGCCGAAGTGGGCATAGCTTGCGGCCCGGACTCGGTAAGTGGTAGCTTACGGTTAGCCATGACGAACATATCCGCGATGCTGGTCGCGCTCGGAGACCCCATGCGGCAGTCGATCCTCGATCGGCTGTCGGACGGGCCGATGCCAGTCGGCCGGCTCGCCGAGGTGCTGCCGATCAGCCGCCCGGCCGTCTCGCAGCACCTCCGGGTGCTCAAGGACGTGGGGCTCGTGACGGATCGCCAGGAGGGGACGCGCCGCCTCTACCAGGTCGACCCGGACGGCGTCGCGGCGCTGCGCGCGCACCTCGACGCGATGTGGGCCCGGTCGCTGGGCGCCTTTGCGCAGCGAGTCGAAATCGAAGTCAGCGCACACGAAGTCAGCGCACACGAAGTCAGCACGCACGAAGCCAGCACATACGAAGTCAGCACGCACGAAGGCAGCACACACGAAGGCAGCACGCAAGATAGAGGTGACTCTGATGGTGCAGACAGTTGAGGCCGTGCGGCGCGAGGTCGTCGTCGGCGTAGGCCGCGAGCGGGCGTTCGAGATCTTCACGGCCGAGATGACCTCGTGGTGGCCGAGCGCGCACCACATCGGCTCCGCGCCGATCGAGCGGATCGTCATCGAGCCGCGCACCGGCGGCCGGTGGTTCACGGTGCACCAGGACGGCTCCGAGACCTACACCGGCTTCGTGACCGTCTGGGACCCGCCGGGACGGTTCGTGGTCACCTGGCAGATCGGCAGCGACTGGAAGTACCACGACGACCTCGTGACGACCGTGGACGTCCGGTTCGACGAGGAGGCGCCCGGCCGGACCCGCGTGCGCCTGGAGCACCGCGACCTCGACGCGTTCGGCGCCGACGCGGCCGCGATGCGCGAGACCTTCGAGCAGCCGGGCGCCTGGGACGGCACCCTGTCGGCGTATGCGGCGCGCATCGAGGAGGAGGCCGCGTGAAGGCCGTCGTGCTCTACGCCTCCGCCGACGACTTCGCGACCACGGCGCCGGCGCACTTCCCGGCCCACAAGGTGCGCATCGACGAGTTCCACGCGCGCGGCGACCTGCTGCTCGTCGGCGTCTTCGGCGACCCGCGGACGCAGGGCTCGATGGCGGTCTTCCGCAGCCGCGAGAGCGCTGAGGCGTTCGTGGCCGAGGACCCGTTCGTGCTCAACGGGGTGGTCAAGTCGTACGAGATCCGGGACTGGAACGAGATCCTCACACCTTGACCCGGCAGGGATCCATTATGGCGCCACCGTGGCGCCATAATGGATGCTGCACACCGGCACGCGCCGACCCGCGACGAGGGGGAGAAGGCGCCTGCCAGGCGCAGCGCAGAGAGGATCCCGATGCCCACGTTCGCCACGCCGGAGCCGGTCGCGGTCAAGGTCACGCTCGACACCGGCCGGATCCGGGTCGTCGCGAGCGAGCGCGCCGATACCGTCGTCGAGGTGCTCCCGGCCGGGCCGGCATCCTCGGCGCTCGCCGCCGCCGAGCAGACCCGCGTCGAGCTGGCCGCCGGCGCGCTGAGCGTCACCGCACCGCATCGGGCGTTCCTGCGGCCGGGCGGCGGGATCGAGGTACACCTGCAGCTGCCCGCCGGATCGGGAATCTCCGTCTCCGCCGTGTGGGTCGACGTGCAGGCCGAGGGCCGCCTCGGCGCGTGCCGGTTTTCGACCATGGGCGGCCCGATCCGCCTCGAGCGCACCGGCGCCCTGAGCGTGTCGACGTCCGGCTCCGACGTCGCCGTCGAGCGCGTCGACGGCCCGGCCGACGTGCAGGGTGCCACGTCCTCGGTGCAGATCCGCGAGTGCGCCGAGGACGTCACCGTCGCCACCGCCAACGGCGGCATCGTCGTGTCCCGCCCGGCGTCCGGCGTCACCGCGAAAACCGCCAACGGCGACATCGTCGTCGGCGCGCTCGTGCGCGGCCAGGCCGTGCTGACCACGGCCCGCGGCTCCGTCGAGGTCGGCATCGGCGAGGGCACGGCCGTGCACGTCGACGCGCGCTCGCGGCTGGGCTCGGTGCACAACCTGCTCGAGGTCCGCGACGGGCCGGACGGGTTCGCCGAGCGGGCGAGCGTCTACGCGCGCACGTGGTACGGCGCCATCACCGTCCAGCGCGCCACCCCCTGACAGCCGTCGCGCGCCTTCCTGTCCGTCAGTACGGGGTACGAGGAAGGGAGCGCCGGCCGTGAGCGACCTGGCGGGGGAGGCGGCGCGGATCCTGCGACTGCAGGCCGACCTGGTCCGCGCCTACGAGGACCGCGACCTGGCGGCGATGCTCGCCGGGCCCGGCCGCGTCGAGGAGCTGCGCTCCCGGTTCGGCCCGGACTCCTCGTTCGCCGAGACGCTGACCGGGCTGGCCGTCGCCGCCCGGTTCCTCGCGCGGCTGGCCTCCGGCGACGCCGCCCAGGTCTTCGCCGCCCTCGACGACATCGAGGCGACGATGGCGACGCTGCCGCAGGACAGCCTGACCCGCAAGCGCCTGCAGGACATGGTCCGGGCCCTGGTGCCGATGCGCGGCGCGTACGAGCGGCACGTCCGCCCGACCGGCGACGCCCCGCCGGTGCGCCTGCTCGACCTGGACAAGCTGCGCTACCACGCGCTGTTCGACGACGTGCCGCCGATCGAGCGGGCGGCCCGCTTCGCCCGGCTCGCGCAGATCGTCGGCGCGATGGCGTGGGAGTACCCCGGGATGACCTCGATCGAGATCGGGGACCTGCGCCATGCCGTGGACGCGGCGCCGCCCGACGACGTGCACCTCCCGCTGTACCTGACCCGGCTCGGCGAGGCCCTGGTGCGCCGCGCCGATCTCATCCGTTCCCGCACCGGCCGGCTCCGGCTGATGGAGTCGGGGCTGCGCCCGCCGGAGCGCACCGCCCGCCGCAGCGAGGCCGAGGGCATCGCCACGCTCGAGCGCGCGGTCGAGACGGCCGGCGGCCCGGGCGCGCCGCACTGGGCCATCGCGCACGTCGCGCTCAGCCGCGGCTACCGCCAGGCCGGCCGCCGCGCCGACGCCCGCCGGGCCGGCCTCGAGGGCCTGCGCGGCCACGCTTGGCGGGTGCTACTGCAGTCGCACACGGAGGCTGCGACGGCGGCGCTCAAATACGCCACCACCGACGCGCTCGAGGTCGCCGAGTGGCACATCGAGGACGGCGACGCCGAGGGCGCGGCCGCCGCGCTGGACGCCGGCCGCGGCCTGATCCTGTACGCGGCCACCGAGATGCGCACGATCCCCGACCGCCTGCGCGCGGCGGGCGCCGCCGACCTCGCCGCCCGCTGGCCGGACGGCCCGCTCGACGGCATCCCCGGCGAGCTGCGCAAGGCGGCGCTGCGCGAGCTCTCCGCGCCCGGCGGCCTTCTTGACCCGCCACCGGTGGCCGAGGTCCGCGCCGCCCTGACGGCCGTGGGCGCGGAGGCGCTGGTCTATCTGGTACCCGCGGGAGCCGCCGTCATCGTCCACCGCGACGGCCCGACGGACATCCTGAGGCTGCCCGGCCTCGACGACCCGCCCGTCGAGACGCGCCGCCCGTCGGACTCGACCCGCGAGATCGTCCCGGAGGCACCCGACTCGCTGGCGCAGCTGTGCGACTGGGCCTGGCGGGCCGCGATCGGCCCGGTGCTCGCCGCCGTGCCCGCCGGGCGGATCGTGCTGGTGCCGGTGGGGGAGCTCACCCGCGTACCGTGGCACGCCGCCCGGGGCGAAGGGCGGTACGCCATCGAGACCCACGCGTTCTCGTATGCCGTCTCGGCCCGGATGCTGTGCCGGACGACGAACGTGTCGCTGGACGGCCCGGTGCTGATCGTCGGCGACCCCGACACCGGCGACCCGGCCCGCGACCTGCCGGGCGCCCGCGCCGAGGCCCTGGCCGTGCGCGACATCCACCCGGGCGCGCGCTACCTGGGCCGCCTGGCCGACGGCACCGCGAGCCCCGAGGGCGCCGGCACCCCCGACGAGGTGCTGTCCTGGCCCGGCGGCATCCTCCACCTCGCCTGCCACGGCACCGTGCGCGAGGGCACGGGCGCGCACGACACGTCGTACCTGAAGCTGTCCGGCGGCCGCCTCGCCGCCGAGCGCCTCGTCACCGGCCGCGCCACCACGTCACCGGGCCTGGTCGTCCTTGCGGCGTGCAGCAGCAGCGTGTCGGGCCGCGGCTGGGACGAGGCGTTCAGCATCGGCACCGCGTTCCTGTCCGGCGGCGCCGGCGCGGTCGTGGCCACCCAATGGAGCGTCCCCGACGAGGCGACCGGCCGCCTGATGGTCCGCTTCCACCGCCACCTGCGCACCATGGCACCCGCCGAGGCCCTGCGCCGCGCCCAGCTCGACGCCCTGCCCGAGGCCCCGTCGGCCTGGGCCGGCTTCGTCCACTATGGAGCCTGATCGGCGGCGTCGATCGCGTTCTGTGCGTGTACCAACCGATCCATGAGGGTCATGAGGGTCCGCACCTCGTCGTCGGCCCAGCCCGCGGTGAGCCGCCGCACGACCTCGTTCTGCCAGGCGCGGGCCTGCCGCAGCAGCTCGTCTCCCGCGCCGGTACTCGCGATCGCCGCCGCCCCGCCGACCTTCACGGGCGCTCGCCGCGTCACGAGCCCCTGCCGCTGCGCCCGCGCGATCATCCGGCTCGCACCGGACTGGTCCACGCCGAGCTCCCGCGCCACGTCGTTCACCGAGGTCGGTTTGTTCGCGGCGGACAGTGCGTGGATCGCCTCGAGCACCATGACGTCCCGCCCGCGTTCGGCGTCGACGCCCAGCCCGCCGCCGGTCCACCGCCGCGACCAGAACCGCACGAACGCGAACAACGCCTGCCCGTCAGGTTGCATCGCGCTATTGTATGCGTATCGCATACGGAGCACCCTGGGAGGATGTCATGCTCGAGGACCTGGTCAACGCCTGGCACGACGCCGTCAACCGCCGCGACCTCCCGGCTGCCCGCGCGCTGGTCACCGACCCGGTCGACGTGTCCGGCCCGCGCGGCACCCGGTCCATCTCCGCCGAGGCCTTCACCGAGTGGATCGTGGAGTCCGGCATCCGCCTGCGCCCCGTGTCGGCCCACCCGGTCGACGAGCACACCATGGTCATCGAGCAGGAGGCCACCTGGCCGCAGACCCCCGACCCGTCCGCGGTAGCGACGCTGTTCCGCTCCCGCGACGGGGCAATCTCCACGGTGTACCGCTTCGAGGCCCTCCACGACGCATTGCGTGCCGCCGGCGGCCGTTAGTCGGCGGGCCCGAACGCTTCCTCGAGCATCGCCGCGGTCTCCTCGTCGGTCGCCCCGCGCCACAGCCCGCTCTCGGGATCCTGCAGCAGCCAGGGCTGGTGCAGCCGCCCGTCGACCCACTTGGCGAACCACTCCACGATCGTCATCCCCTGCGGAAACGACCACTCCACGTCGTCCGGCGCCGGGTTGGGATCGGACCCCCACACCTGCCCGTCGCGCAGGTCGAGCTCGCTGGTGATGCCGCACCCCCAGTCGCAGAGGTTGAGAAACCCACCGGCGATCCCTCGGGTCGCTTTGTCCAACCCGAACAGCCCGTACCCCGGGCCGAAACCCCCGTCGCCCACTTCGAGATACAGCCGCCGCAGCAACGGCGGCAGCCCCCGCCCGGCCAGCTCCTCGGCCTGCGCCACCGCGGCGGCCGAGGCGGGTTCCAGCACCGGCAGCCGACTGGCCGGCATGTCGTCGACATACGTGCGTGCGGCGACGCGTTGCACAATCGCGTCGAACACACGATCCTCGAGCCCGGACATGCGCCGTAGCCTATTGCCTCCTCGGGTAGCCCCGGGTGATCGCGACCGAGGGAACCGGCGGCGAACGCGCCCTCGATCGCACGGTGGCGGCCTAGCGTTCGGGTAGTGAACGGGCTGGAGCACTATTTCCTGCTCGGCTCCAGCGGCCTGCGCGTCTCGCCGCTGGGGCTGGGAACGATGACCTTCGGCGGCGGCGGGTGGCACGCGGGTGAGGAGGCGTCGCGCGCGATCTTCCGCCGGTACGTCGAGCGCGGCGGCAACTTCATCGACACCGCCGACGTCTACGGCGGCGGCGCCGCCGAGGAACTCCTGGGCCGGCTCATCCGCGAGACCTCCGCCCGCGACGAGCTCGTCATCGCCACCAAGTTCGGCGGCCCGACCCACCCGTCCGACCCCAACGCCCGCGGCAACGGCCGCAAGCACATCGTCGCCGCGCTCGACGCCTCGCTGCGGCGGCTGAACACCGACCACGTCGACCTGTACTGGCTGCACATGTGGGACCGGGTCACCGACGCCGACGAGGTCGTCGCCACCCTCGACGCGCTCGTCCGCGGCGGCAAGGTCCGCGCCGCCGGCCTCAGCAACGTCCCGGCCTGGTGGGCCACGAAGGCCCAGACCACCGCCCGCCTGCGCGGCTGGGAGCCGGTCGCGGCGCTGCAGATGGAGTACTCCCTCGCCGAGCGCAGCATCGAGTGGGAGCACGTCCCCGCGGCCCTGAACCTCGGCATGGCCATCGTGCCCTGGTCGCCCCTCGCGAACGGCTTCCTCGCCGGCAAGTACCGCCGCGCCGACACCGCTTTCGCCGGCGACGGCCGCCTGGCCCCGGACCGCGGCTGGCCGGTGGAGGTCGCCCTGACCGACCGGCACTGGCGCATCCTGGACGCCCTCGACACGGTGGCCAAGGAGGTCGCCCGGACACCGGCGCAGGTCGCGCTCAACTGGCTCGCCGCAAGACCGGGAGTCGTCGGCAGCCTGATCGGCGCCACGACGCTCGACCAGCTCGACACCAACCTCGCCGCCCTCGACTTCGACCTCTCCGATGCCCAGCGCACCCTGCTGGACACCGAAAGCCACGTGCTCCCGGCGATGACCCCGCACTCGGTCTTCGCGCGGTTCCCCGAGCGCCCGCCGTACATCACTCGCCGCTGAGCAACTCACCGGCAAGATCGTCCAGCATGATCGAGAGAGCCGCGTAGTTTTCCTGGTCGAGGACATCGGCGCAGGCACCGGCGAACGCGGCGTCGCCCATGGTGGTGCGAAGATCGAGCAGGCTGTCAAGGTTGTCGCGGGCATGAGGTGTGCCGATGTCGAGGCGCGCGGCGAAGGCTTGGATGTGGAGCCGGACAGCGTCGTTCGGCCGATCGGTGTCCATGGATAGATCACCGGGCATGGTTTGGCAACGCGCGATACCGGCTCGGTCACCGAGCTCCTCGAAGATGGCGAGAGCCTGCCGGTAGCGTCGTTTGGCCTCGGTGCGGTTGCCGCGGCTGTAGGCGAGATTGCCGAGTTGATGATGGCTGCTGGCAAGTTCCCGCTCGTTGCCAAGTTCTTCGAAGATGCCGAGTGCCTGCAGGTAGCGGCGTTCGGCCTCCGCGTCGTTGCTGCGGTCATGGGCGAGGTCGCCGAGCTCGCGGCGGCTGACGCCGATTTCGAACCGCTTGCCGAGCTGTTCGAAGATGTCGATGGCCTGCTGGCAGCGGCATTCGGCCTCCGCGTAGTTGCCGCGGTCGTGTGCCAGCACGCCGAGGTGGTGGTGGCCGGGCGCCGAGCAGGCGGACCGTCGAGTCCGACACGATCAGCGACACGTCCAGCGGCGTACCTCGCCGGGTCATACCTGGTACTGACGGACAAAACCCCGCGAGTCCGCGGCGAGCCGGGCGGCGATCTGAGCCCTGCGTTGTCGGGGAGCTGTCATTGACGCTCTATTTCGTCGTCCGCGGCGGCCGTGAGTCAGGAACCTGACCGGACGGCGTCGAACGAACCAGCACGCTCGTACGTGACCCGGGTCACAAGAGACTGCTGGGGAGCTGCCATGGTGCAGGAGGAGCCGCCGATCGTCCGGCGGGTTCGGGAGGGCGCGGTCGGCGACGGGGGCGGCCTGCCGGGGCCGTTCGGGGTGCGGCCGTTGGTCTACGCCGACCACACCGCCTCGGGGCGGGTGCTCGGCTTCGTCGAGGACTTCATCCGGGCGCAGGTCATGCCGTGGTACGCCAACACGCACACCGAGGCGTCGGCCACCGGCCGGCGCACCACGGCGCTGCGCGAGCAGGCGCGGCGGCTGGTGCGCGAGGCCGCCGGCGGCGGCGACGAGCACGCCGTCATCTTCTGCGGCTCCGGCTCGACGGCGGCGATCGACAAGCTGCGGCGGATGCTCGCGCCGGCGGTGGTGTTCATCGGGCCGTACGAGCACCACTCGAACGAGCTGCCGTGGCGCGAGTCCGGCGCCGAGGTGGTGCGCGTCGCGCCGGACCGGCTCGAGGCGGCGCTGCGGCACCACCAGGGGCGTGGAGCGCTGGTCGGGTCGTTCTCGGCGGGCTCGAACGTGACCGGGGTGCGCACCGACGTCGACGCGGTCAGCGACCTGCTGCACCGCCACGGCGCGCTCGCCTGCTGGGACTACGCGGCGGCCGGGCCGCACGGCGACCTGCGCATGGCCGGCGACGGGCGCTTCCCGCTCGGGCACCGCGACGCGATCTTCCTGTCCCCGCACAAGTTCCCGGGCGGGCCGGGCACGCCGGGGGTGCTCGTGGTGCGCCGGGACCTCGCCCGCAACGCGGTGCCGACCGTGCCGGGCGGCGGCACGATCGTCTACGTGCACGACGGCGCCGCGTACTACCTCGACGACGTCGAGCACCGCGAGGAGGGCGGCACGCCGGCGATCATCGAGTCGATCCGCGCCGGGCTCGTCATGCAGCTGCACCGGGCCGTCGGCGACGAGGTGATCCGCGAGCGCGAGGACGGCTACGTGCGCCGGGCCCTGGCGTCGTGGCGGCGCAACCGGGCGATCGAGGTGCTCGGCGACCCCGAGGCGGACCGGCTGCCGATCGTGTCGTTCGTCGTGCACGGCCCCGGCGGGCGGCTGCTGCACCACAACTTCGTCGTCGCCCTGCTCAGCGACCTGTTCGGCATCCAGGCCCGCGGCGGGTGCTCGTGCGCCGGGCCCTACGGCCACGAGCTGCTGCGCATCGGGCCCGACCGGGCGCGGCGGCTCGCGGCGCAGGCGGTGGCGGGCCGCCTCGGGGTGAAGCCGGGGTGGGCGCGGGTGAGTTTCGCGTACTACCTGTCCGAGGAGCAGTTCGACTACATCGTGGAGGCGGTTCACCTGATTGCCACCTACGGCGCCCGCATCCAGGGGGAATACCGTTTCGATGTGTACTGCGGGCAGTGGTCGCACCGCGCCGCGCCGGCGCCCGCCGACGGGCTGGCCGGGGTCTCTTATGACGCCACCGGCGTGCTGGTGCATGCCGACGGGCTGCTCGAGGTACCGAATCCGGATCTGGAAGGCCTGCTGCGGGTGGGCCGGGAGATCCTCACGGCCGCGCCGCACGGCGGTGGCCCAGGTCCGTCGCCGGCCGTTCTGCCGGACGCCGCGGAGGACCTGCGCTGGTTCGACCTGCCGGCCGCCTGCCTCGACGGGGTTGCGCCGGGGTAGCACCATAGGGCACGTGAGCAGCGGTGGTTGACCCGTTACGGCGCGACGATCCGCGCCGCCTCGGGCCTTACCGCATCCTCGGGCGGCTCGGCGCCGGCGGGATGGGGCAGGTCTTCCTCGGCCGCGACGGCTCGGGCGCGGTCGCGGCGGTCAAGACCCTGCACGTCGGCTACGGCCACGACGAGGAGCTCGTGCACCGCTTCCGCGGCGAGGTCGACCTCGTCGCCAAGATCCGTTCCGGGCACACGGCGCGGCTGCTCGACGCCGACCCGACCGGCTCGCCGCCGTGGCTGGCCACGGAGTACCTCCCCGGCATCACCCTCGCCGAGGTCGAGGAGATCGCCGGTGCGCTGCCCGAGGAGCTCGTCCGCCGGCTCGGCGCCGGCCTCGCCGACGGGCTCGCCGCGCTGCACGCCGTCCGGGTGGTGCACCGCGACCTCAAGCCCAGCAACGTCCTCGTCCTCGCCGACGGGCTGCGGATCATCGACTTCGGCATCGCCCGGCCCGACGACGCGCCCCGCCTGACCGCGTCGCGTCACTTCCACGGCACCGTCGGTTACATGGCGCCGGAGCGCTTCGCCGGGCAGCCCGGCACCGCCGCCTCCGACGTGTTCGCCCTCGCCGCGATCCTCGTGCGGGCCGCGACCGGCCGGCTGCCGTTCGAGGGCAAGTCCATGGAGCAGTACCTCTACGCCGTGCACTACAGCGCGCCCAACCTCACCGGCGTCCCCGTCGGCATGACCTGGACGCTGCGCAAGTGCCTGGAGGCCGCCCCCGAGGACCGCCCGACCGCCCGGCAGGTCCGCGAGCGCATCGCCACCGGCCTCGCCGACGCCACCGGCCCGTGGCTGCCCGCCGCCGTCCTCGACGTCATCGCCGAGAGGGCCAGGGCGGCGGCCCGGCTGCTGCGCGGCGCCGCCGCGCCCCGGCCCTGGCGGGTCGTGCGCCACGCGATGGCCCGCAGCGAGACCGTCGTCGCCGGCGACGCGGTCGTGGTCAGCGCCGACGACGGCGTGCACGTGCTCGAGGCCGGCGACGGCAGCGAGCGCTGGGCGCACCCGGCGGCGACCGCGCCCGGCTACCGGCCGGTCGTCGCCGCCGACGTCGTGCTGAGCCCCACCCGCACCGGCGTCACCGCGCTGGACCTGCGCACCGGCGACCGCCGCTGGGAGCTGCCGGTGCCGCCGCACGGCGAGCCGCTGCACACCGGCGGGCTCGTCCACGTCCTCGGCCCCGGCCTGCGCAACCTCCACGCCGTCGACGCCGCCACCGGCGAGCCGCGCTGGCGCACCACGTCCGCCGGCGTGCGCCCGGTGCCCGTGCCCGGCGGGGTCGCGCTCGTGCAGGGCCGCACCGTGCTGGCCCGGCTCGCCGACGGCGGCGAGGCCTGGCGCTACGGCGAGCTGCCCGCGCCGGCGAGCGCATTGGCCGCCGCCGGCGACCTCGTGCTGGTCCGCGTCGGCGACGAGCTGCTCGGCATCGACGACCGCACCGGCCGGCTGCGCCTGCGCCGCGCCGGGCTGCCGCCGCGGGCCGAGCCGGCCGCCACCGCCGACATCGTCGTGCAGCCGGCCGCCGGCGAGCTGCTCGGCATCGACCCCGCCGACGGGTCCCTGCGCTGGCGCATGCCCGGCGACGGCACCCCGCACGCCGTGCCCGGCGGCGTCTTCGTGTCCGAGCCCACCGGCCTGACCGCCCTCGACCCCGACGGCCGGCCGCTGTGGCGGGCGCCCGGCGTCGCCGTCTGGCCCGACGTGCGCGTGGGTCCGACACTGGTCTACGTGGTCGACGCCGGTATCCTGCACGCCTACTCGCGGGCCGACGGCAGCGCCCGCTGGTCCGCGCCCGACATCCACGCCACCCGCGCGCCGGTCGTCGGGGACGGCGTGGTGTACCTCGACAACGGCTACACACTGTTCGCCATCAACGCCGACGACGGGGAGCGACTGCCCACATGACGGTGCACATCGAGTTCGATCCGGAGCGCCGCTTCACCGACCAGTTCGAGCTGCAGTGGGGCCGGCTGGCGACGGGCGAGCAGGTGCTGCGCAAGACCGCCCGGGCCGCCGAGGCGAACCGGCTCGTGCACACCGAGGTCAACGCCGGCAACCTGATCTGGGCGCTGGGCGACACGATGTACCCGATGCAGCTGTGCCGGGTCGTCGACCACGACGTCACCGCCGAGCGCCCGCAGGTGACCACCACCTACCGCGGCACGCCCGTCGCGGGGCAGCCGGGCGCCCCCGCGCCGGAGACGCTGCTGACGATCTTCTCCGACCTGCTCGTGGCGATCCGCACCCTCGGCAAGGCCGGCCTGACGCACGGCGCGATCCTGCCCGAGTTCGTGCTGTGGGACGGCGCGCACGCCCAGCTGGTCAACCTCGGCGAGGCGGTCGCGGTCGGGGAGCCGGCCCGCGCCGCGCTCGACCCGCTGTGGCTGCCGCCGCCCGGGCCGGAGGGGCTGCGGCTGGCCGCCGAGGCGCACGACGTGTACCAGGCCGGGATGGTGATGTACTGCATCGCCCTGCAGACCGGGCCGGCCTCCGCGCCCGACGTGCGCGAGGAGCTCGCCCGCGGCGGCGGGTCGGCGCTCTCCGCGCTGCTGGAGGGCGTGTTCGCCGACGACCCGCGGGAGCGCCCCGACCCGCACCGGCTCCTGCGCCGCATCGAGGAGGCCCGCTACGAGCCGGTCTGGCAGAGCGCCGACCCGGCTGACGCCACGACCGCCACGATGCCCATCGCGCCACAGATTCCGCAGCAGTACACCCCGCCGCCCGCCGTCGCCAGAGCCGCCGTTCCCCTCAGCCCCGCACGCGACGAGTTCCGCCGCCTGGTCGAGGCGAAGCGGCTCTACCGCACCGAGCGCGCCGCGCCGCGGGCCGTCGCCTGGCGCTTCGCCCGCCAGACGTTCGACGTGCTGTGGTACAGCCGCGACGAGCTGTCCAGCAAGCTCCTGCTCGGCGCCGGCGCGGTCGTCTTCATCGGCCTGCCACTGCTCCTGGTGATCTACGTGCTCTCGCTGTTGGGAGGGGCCAAATGATCCTGCCCCGTTGTTTGTTCTTGGGAGCGGTCCGATGATCCTGCCCAGTCCGAGCCGGATGCTGGGCCGCGTGATGTGCCCGATCTGCCTGCAGTGGGTGCACTGGAGCAAGGCCCAGCGGGTCGAGCTCGACGTGGAGACCCAGCAGCGCCGGCCGTTCCGCGCGCGCGGCTCCGACGAGACCCGCGAGGCGTTCGCCGAGCGGCGCCTCGGCGCGCAGCGGGCCTGCACCCTCATGCGCGACGGCGTCGCCACCACCCACTACCTGCCCGACCGCTACGGCGACTACGGCGACCCGATCGTCATCGGCCTCGTCGGGCACCGCGCCGCCGGCAAGACGCTGCTCCTGGCCGCGATGGTCGAGGCGCTGCGCAGCAGCCTCGAGCTCGCCGACCTCGGGCTGCGGGTCGAACGGCTCGACGAGGCCATCGAGCACAACTACATGACCCGCTACGTCGAGCCGTTCTGCCACCGGCGCGAGCAGCTGCCGCTGACCCAGATCAGCCCGATCGCGTTCAGTTACGTCGCCAAGGTGTACAGCGCGCACGCCAAGCGCGACTTCGCCGTCGCGTTCTTCGACGTCGCCGGCGAGCAGCTGCGCCGCCGCCGCTCCGGCGACCGGTTCCTCGACACGTCGTTCCTGTCCGCGGTCAACGCGCTCGTCTTCGTCGTCGACCCGGAGAAGGCGCTGCCGACGGTGCTCGGGGAGCCCGCCACCGTCTACGGCGACCCGGCCTTCAACGCCGTCATGGACCGCCTCGTCGAGGTCCGCGGGGAGTCCGGCACCCAGTTCCTGCCGATCCCGGCGGCGATGGTGGTCGCCAAGTCCGACCTGCTCGCCGCCCGCCGGCCCGAGGTGGAGCGCTGGCTGTCGCGCGAGGACACGGGCAACCTCTACACCGTCGCGGAGGAGAGCGAGGAGGTGTACGAGTTCCTCGCCACCAACGGCGCCGAGCGCTTCCTGCCGCCGGTGAACCGGGTCAGCGACGTGAGCCTGCACTTCGCCTCCGCGGCCGGCGTCGCGCCGGTCGACGGGCACTTCCCGGCCGAGGGCTTCGGGCCCCGCCGGGTCCTGCGCCCGCTGCTGTCGCTGTTCGCGATGACCGGGGTGCTCGACCGGTCCCTGCTGGGCAACTGAGGAGGCGGCGATGGATCGGATCGACCAGATCGTGTTCCGCTGGCGCGCCCGGTCGCAGGCCGCCGGCCACGACGGGGTGGGGCCCGACGCCACCTCGCTGCCCGCGTCCGCGGTCTCCTGGTGGGACGAGCGGCTCGCGCTGCGCATCACCCGGGCCGGCGGGCGCAACGAGCGGCCGTCGCTGGCCTACCTGCGCATCGAGGGCGCCGGCGTGGTCCTGCACAAGGTGCCCGCCCGCGACGACAAGAACCGCCCCGGCGCCGCGATCGCGCACGCGCTCATCGGCCCCGAGAACGTCGTCACCGTCCAGCTTGCCCTCGGCCTCGAAGGCTGGCCGGGCTGGGCCGGGTTCAACGCCGCCGAGGCGTACCCGCCCGGCCGCCTCGCCGCCGTCGAGCTGCACGCGCTGCGCGAGCACGCCGAAGCCGCCTACGCCCGGCCGGTGCCCGACCCCGGCCCGCTCTTCGACGAGCTGCTCACCCGGATCATGGACAGCCCCGACTCGCCGCTGAGCGTGGTACAGCCCGACGCGCCCGCCACCGCGCTCGTGCGCGGCCTCGTCGACGTCCTCGGCGACGGCCGCGACCTGACCTTCGCCACCAACGAGGACGACGACACCGACCCGGACCTGCCGCGCGTGGTGTTCCTTGACGCCGTCGCCGGCGGCCCCGGCTACGCCACCACCCGCGTGCGCCTGCACCCGGGCGGCACCCGCCCGTCCGACTTCGCGGCCCAGCTCGCCGACGTGTGGCGCCGGGGCGGTGCCGCCGCCGTCGCGCCGCTGCGCGGCGCCCGCCGCCTCGCCGGCGCCGCCGAGGTCCGGCAGTGGCAGAGCGAGGTCCTCGTCGGCGGCCGCATCCTGCAGACCACCCTCATCGACGCGGTCACCTCCGGGCAGGCCGCCGCCGAGCACCTGGAGCTGCTGCACACCGAGGAGGGGATGCGCCAGGTCGAGGCCGAGCTCGCCAAGCTCAACGACGGTGACCTGCGCACGATGTACCTCGCCTGGCAGCCCGCCGGCCGCCTCGCCGGGCAGCACCCGGGCGCGGCGGCGGTCGTCACGCGGCACACCGTGCAGCGCTGCATGCGCACCTCCGCCAGCAACGCGCTGCGCGAGACCCTGCGCAACTCCGCGTTCGACCCCGCCCTCGTCGACGATCACCTGCGCGCCTGGGCCGCGCACGGGCGCAACTCCGCCGCCGGCCCGGCCGCGATCGTCGAGCTCGCCCAGCGGGCCGTCGCCTTCGGCGTGCCGCCGGCACTGCAGTCGCCCGGCATCCGCGCCCTCATGGACCGCATCTCGCTGCCCGACCTCATCGAGCTGGCCAACCGGCACACAGGCTCCGACGTGCACATCACCGAGCTGCTGCTCAGCGCCGCCGAGAACCGCCGCTTCGACCCCGCACAGCTCGACGTCACCCATACCGCGCTGGAGCGCACCGACTTCCTCGTGCACTGCATCCCGTTCCTGCCCGGCGACGCGCAGCTGGCCCAGGACCGCTGGTTCCGGGTGCTGCAGGCCGCGTTCGGCGCGCAGCTCGGCGCCGAGGACGGGCGCACGCTGCACGACGTGCTGAAGTTCCTCGCCCGCGACGCCATCTCCGAGGTACCGCCGGCGCTGCTCTTCGCTCTTCGGCGCTTCCAGCCGACCCTCGCGGGCAAGGCGCGCGTCGACCAGCTCGCCGCCCGGGACCGCTACCTGGAGGCGGGCCTGTCCGACGTGTGGCCCGAGCGCAACGAGCTGATGCTCGCCGAGCGCCGCACCCGAGTGCGCACCCTGCCGGTGCCCACGGTCACCCGCTCCGAAGGCGCGCCGACCGGCATCGGCCGGCCCACGCCGCGCACGCTCATCGCCGTCGGCGCGATCGCCCTCGTCGTCGTCGCCCTCGTCGCCGTTGTGATCTTCAGCCTGCAGGGGGGTTCCCAGTGAGCGAGTTCCGGCTGAGCATCGACTACGGCACAACGAACACCGTCGCGTACCTCCAGCCGCCCGGCGAGGCCCCGTTCCCGCTGCAGTTCGACGGCCGCCCGCTGCTGCCCTCCGCGGTCTGGGCCGACGAGCACCGCACCCTCGTCACCGGCAACGCCGCCGTGCGCTCGGCCCGCCTCGACCCCGGCCGCTACGAGCCCAACCCGAAGCGGCGCATCGGCGAGCGCCGGGTCCTGCTCGGCGGCGACGAGTTCGACGTCGCGCAGCTGATCGGGGCGACGCTGGCCCAGGTGCACGCCGAGGCCGTCCGCCGCGCCGGCACCGACCGCCTGCGGGTCGTGCTCACCCACCCCGCCGCCTGGAACGCCGACCGCCAGGGCGTCCTGCGCGCCGCCGCCGGCCACGCCGGCCTGCACCAGCCGGCCATGCTCAGCGAGCCCGAGGCCGCCGCCGCGCACCTGCTGGCCAGCGGCGCCACCGTCGCCGACGGCGACCCCCTCGTCGTCTACGACCTCGGCGCCGGCACCTGCGACATCACCGCCGTCCTGCGCACCGGCCGCGAGTTCCAGCAGCTGGCCAAGGCCGGCCTCGACGACGTCGGCGGCCTGGACCTCGACGAGGTCGTCCTGCGCCGCGTCGGCCGCTCGATCGGCGACCGCCACCCCGACGAGTGGGCCCGCCTCATCGAGCCCGAGGGCCCCGATCGCTGGTCGGCGCGCCTGCTGTGGGACGACTGCCGCAACGCGAAGGAGCGCCTGAGCGCCGAGCGCCTCGCTCGCGTCGCGGTACCGCTGATCGAGGAGGACGCCTCGGTCACCCGCGGCGACTTCGAGCGCGACGCCCGCCCGCTGCTGCAGCGCACCGTGCAGATGACCGAGTCGGTCCTGCGCCGGGCGAAGATCGGCCGCGAGGACCGCGCCGAGCTGTTCCTGGTCGGCGGCGCCACCCGCACCCCACTCGTGGCGACCCTGCTGGGCCAGGCCACGGGCCGTTCGCCGCGCCGGGTCGAGCACCCTGAGCTGGTGGTGGCCGAGGGCGCTCTGCAGTACCTGGCGATGGCCGCCAACGAGCCCCCGCCGCGCCCGGCTCGCCCCCGGACCCCGGATCGCCCGCCGACCTTGGTGGACGCCACACCGGCCACGCCGGCCATGCCGGCCACTGTCCGCGAGCCCGTAACAGTCGTCATGCCACCCGCACCCGGTCCCGCCCCCGCTCCCGCACCTGCTTATGGGCGGCCTGACGCAACCTCGATCTTCCCGACGCCGCATCCGCAGGACAAGCGCAAGCTGGTCCCCAACCCGTACCGGATCCACTCGTCGGCCACGTTCCGCTTCGGCGCCCTGATCGTCGCCGGCCTCATCGCGGGCGCCTTCGACGGCACCCTCCTCACGGCCGTGAGCTGGCTGCTGCTCGTGGCGGGCGTGGCGGGCACCGCTTACAAGCTGTTCCACTGGGCGCTGTCCTCCCGCGACACCCGCCCGACCACGATCGACCCCACCGGCATCACCATCACCCAGAACGGCACCGCCGCAACGTTCCCGTGGCCGCAGATGGCGACGGTGTACTTCATGAAGCACCGCTCCAGCCTCTGGCTGGTCTGCACCCCGGGCAGCAACTCGGCCCTCGGCAGCGACCACCTGACGGCCCGTTTCTGGTCCCGCCCGCACAGCGTGTTCTTCCTGACGAGCGTCAGCGGCTTCGGCGACCAGCTGGTCCGCGACGCCCTGGAGACCTACGCCGGCGACCGCTACCACGGCTAGATGTTTCCTGGGCTCGCTGCGCTCGCGGTGGGGGAGCTCCGCTCCACCCACGCCCCCTCAAGACCTGCAGCGGGCGCGCCCGACGACGAGCAGGTTCTCTGCATCACCTGGCGGTGGTCCGAGGCGAACGTTTGACGCCATGAACGACGGAGGGGATTCCGGGTAGCGCGCGATTAGGCTACGTCGCCATGAGTAGCCGGGCTGTTGCCGAGGCTCGACGCCGCTTGGACGCGGCCGTGAACCGGCGCATCGACTTTCGGGGTCTCGGGCTGTCGGCGGGCGATCTTTCCGAGCTGCTCGAGGAACCTGCGGTGTTCACCACTGCGACCAGCATCAACCTGGCCGGCAACCGGCTCACCTCGCTGCCCGAGGCGGTCGCCGAGTGGACCTCGGTGGCCGAGCTGTCGCTGGCCGGCAACCTGCTCAACGAGCTGCCCGATGCGGTAGCCACCTGGGGGTCGCTCACCAGGTTGACGTTGAGCGGCAATCGGATCTCCGCGTTACCCGACGCGGTCGCAGGCTGGACATCGCTCGAGGTGCTGACCCTGCACGGCAACCGGCTCACCGCGCTGCCCGACGCGATCGCAGGCTGGCGGGCGCTCACCACGCTGACGCTGAGCGCCAACGGGCTCACAGCGTTACCCGACGCGGTAGCGCGCTGGACGTCGCTGGCCCGACTGGACCTGGACAACAACGCGCTGAGCGAGTTGCCCGACGCAGTCGCGGGCTGGACGTCGCTGGCCCGGCTGGACCTGGACAACAACCAGCTCACCGGGCTACCTGATGCGGTCACGCAGTGGTCGTCGCTCACCACGCTGTTCCTGAGCGGCAACCAGCTCACCTCGCTGCCCGGTGCGGTCTGCGCGTGGACGGCCCTGACCACGCTGCACCTCAGCGGCAATCGGCTCACCGAGTTGCCCGGCGCGGTATCGGCCTGGACCGCGCTGACCACGATCTACCTGAGCGGCAACCAGCTCACCGCGCTGCCCGGTGCGGTCGCCGGCTGGACATCGCTCAAAGAGTTGACCCTCAACGGCAACAACCTCGAGGTGCTGCCCGATGCGGTTGCCGGTTGGCGCTCGCTCACCGAGCTGACCCTCAACGGCAATCAGCTCACCTCGCTGCCGGAGGCCGTTGCCGGCTGGACTTCACTCACGGCGCTGTACATGAGCCGCAACCGGCTCACGGCGTTGCCCGACGCGGTCGCGGCCTGGACCGCGCTCACGACGCTGACCATGAACGGCAACCAGCTCACCGCGCTGCCCGATGCCGTCGCCGCCTGGACGTCACTCAAGACGCTGGGTGCGGAACGCAATCGGCTCACCACGCTCCCCGATGCGGTGGCGGCCTGGACCTCGCTCGCCGGGCTGACCCTGAGCGGCAATCAGCTCACCGCGCTGCCCGGCGCCGTCGCGGGCTGGACGTCGCTCACCAAGCTGGATCTGGCCGGCAACCGGCTGACGGTGTTGCCCGACGCGATCGGCGACTGGGCATCCCTCGTCCACCTGGTGCTGGACCACAACCAGCTCGCGTCGTTGCCGGGGGCGGTCGAGGGGTGGAGATCCCTGTCGACGCTGTACCTCACCGGCAATCAGCTCGCCGCCCTGCCCCACGCCGTCGCTGCCTGGACGTCGCTCAGCCGGTTGGACGTGACCCGCAACCGGCTTGGTGCGCTGCCGGCCCTGATCGACGCCTGGACCTTGCTGACCGAGCTGACGCTGAACGGCAACGAGCTTACCGAGCTGCCGGATGCGATTGCCGGATTCGCGGACCTCGAGGTGCTGACCGTAGCGGGCAATCCGTTGCCGCCGGAGGTGCTGGCCGCGGAGCTTGAGGGGACTCAGGCGCTGCTGACGTTTCTGCGGGAGCTGGCCACCGACGGGGTCGCGATCGCTGAGGCGAAGCTGGTGTTCGTAGGCGCCGGTGAGGCCGGGAAGAGCTCGCTGCTTGCGGCGCTGCGCGGGGATCCGTGGGTGGCGAAACGGCCGCAGACCCACGGCATGGAGATCAAGCCGGTGACCGTCGGACGTGAGGGTCGATCGATCACGTTGAACGGGTGGGACTTCGGGGGACAGAAGGCGTACCAGCCGGCGCATCAAGTGTTCTTCAGTGCGCCCGCGATCTACGTCGTGGTATGGAAGCCGCGGGCCGGCAGCGCGGCCGGCATGGTCGAGTCCTGGATCGCCACGATCGCGCACCGCGCGCCGGATGCCCGAGTTTTCGTGGTTGCCTCGCACGGTGGGCCGGCCTCGCGGGCCGATGCGATCGACGAGCCTTCGCTGCAGCGGCGCTTCGGCGACCTCATCGCCGGGTTCTTCGAGGTCGACAGCGCCGATCCCGGCGATGCGGGGCTGGCGGCGCTGCGGGCGGCGATCGCGGTCGCCGCGGACGCATTGCCGCACGTGCGGCGGCGGTACCCGGCCCGGTGGCGACGGACCATCGACGCGCTCTCGGCCGGCGGGCGGCAGGTCGTCGACTACCGGGAATACGAGAGCGTCGCCGCCGGCCAGGGGCTGAGCGCCGCCCAGGCGCGGTCGCTGGCCATGAACGCGCACCGGCTCGGGACGTGGATCTACTACGGCAACGACGACGCGCTCGCCGAGTTCGTTATCCTCCAGCCGGACTGGCTCAACGTCGCCATCGCCACCGTGCTGGACAGCCGCGACGCGACCGACTCGGTCGGGCTGGTTGCGCATCGCACGCTCGGGCGGCTCTGGGGCGCGTCACAGCCGGACGGGCGGGCGCCCTACACCCGGGAGCAGCAGCGGCTGTTCCTGGCCCTCATGGAGCGTTTCGAGCTCACCTACCAGGTGTCCCACGACGCCTCGCCCGAGCCGTTGAGCCTGATCGCGCAGCTCGTCCCGGCCGCACAGCCCGGCCTCGGCACGGCATGGAACGAGTTCCGGCCCGACGACCGCGAGTACCTGGAGGTGTGCCGCATCTCCGAGGGGCAGGCCGGGCGGGTCGTGATCCCCGAGGCCTTGATGTACCGGCTGATCGTCCGCCTGCACCAGCAGCGCTACACGGAGCCGGGGTCGCCGCAGGGCGTGCACTGGCAGCACGGCATGGTCACGCAGAGCCGGTACGGCGCCCGCGCGCTGCTGACGGTGCGGACCGGCGTCGGCGTGCAGGTGCAGGTGCGCGGGCCCGACGCCGTCACGTACCTGCGGCAGGTGACCGACGAGATCCGGTACTGCATCGATCGGTTCTGGCCCGGCCTGACCACCGTCGCCCTCGTCGCCTGCCGCGAAGGCTGCGGCCTGCCGACGCCCGGTGCAGGGCTGTTCGACGTCGACAAGCTCATCAAGCTGCGCGACGCGCACGGGCAGTCGGTGGCGCAATGCCCGGTGCCGGGCTGCGACGAGTTTCCCGCCATCGACGCTCTGCTCGGCGGGTCGGCGGCCGGCCGCGATCCGCTGGCCGCGCTGCAGCACGAGATGGCACACGTCGGCGGCAACCTTCACGAGCTGCATCGGCGGATCACCGACCTCAGCGACCACGTGAAGTCCGACCTCGCCGGCGTCAACGCCCGGCTCGCCGCCCTCATGTGGCAGCTCAACGACGAGGCGGCGGACGGGCCGCGGCTGTTCACGCTCGACCCGGTCGGCGCGTCGTTCCGCAACCCGCAATTGACCACGATGAGGATGCGGCTGACGTTGTACTGCGAACACTCGCTCCAACCGATCGACGTCCTCGAACCTGATCGGCCGGGCGCGGGCAGCTACGAGATCGACGTTCCCCGCGAATGGTGGACGAAGGCCGTACCCCTGATCAAGATCACCGCGATGCTGCTCAAGCCGCTGCTGGGCGTGGGCCTGGCCGATCTCAAGCTCAACCTCGACGACCAGCAGTGGAAGGTCGTCGAGGAGCGCGTGTCGGCGGCCGCCGAGACGCTCAAGGCGGCCACGGAAGCGGCCGGCCACCTGTCCGACGACGACGGCAGCGCCGGCCTGGCCGGGCGGGTGAGCGATCGAACCTCGTCGGTGCTCATCGCCGAGGGCGCCGTGCTGCGCACGCTGCACGCGATGCTGCGCGCCCAGGACGTCGCCCTTGCCGACCTGCGCCGGGTGGTACGCCACGACGGCCGTATCCTGTGGGTGCACCGGCGGTTCGAGCGCGAGTACCCCGGCGCACTGCCGACCATCCCGTGACTTGCACTACCGCGCCGAGATTCAGGCGGCGGTACGAGGTCGTCCCTGAACCCCACCCGGCTCGTATGCGGCGGCTAACGGGTGTCGCGGCGGTGACGGGGCGGGGCCAGGCCGGTCCGGTAGGCGGCGATGACGGCCTGGACGCGGTCGCGCAGGCCCAGCTTGGCAAAGACGCGGCCGACGTGGGTCTTCACCGTCGCCTCGCCGAGGAAGAGCCGGCCGGCGATCTCGGCGTTGGACAGGCCCTCGCCGATGAGGGCGAGGACTTCGCGCTCGCGCGCGGTGAGGCCGGTCAGGATTTCGGTCTGCTCGCCGCTGGTTGCCGGGCCGGCGTGCCGGGCCACGAGCCGGGTGGTGATCGTGGGGGCGAGCAGCACGTCGCCGGTGAGAACGTGTCGTACCGCGGAGACGAGCCGCTCCGGCGGGATGTCCTTGAGCAGGAAGCCGCTCGCGCCGGCCCGCAGAGCGGCGTAGACGTAGTCGTCGATGTCGAACGTCGTCAGCATGACGATCTTCCACGGTGCCGGCTCAGCGAGCAGGGCGCGGGCCGCGGTGAGCCCGTCCGTGCCCGGCATTCGCACGTCGAGCAGGACGACGTCGGGGCGTTCCCGGCGGACGGCCTCGACGGCGGCGGCGCCGTCGCCGGCCTCGGCCACGACGGTGAGGTCCGGTGCGGCGTTGAGGATGATGCCGAGGCCCGTGCGCACGAGCGGGTCGTCGTCGGCGATGACCAGCCGGATCACGGCGCCGCTCCCGGTTCGGTGCCGTACGGGATCGGCATGCGCACGGCGATGGCAAACGGGCGGGCCGGGTCGTCGTCGACGGTCACGGTGCCGCTGTAGGACGCCACGCGCTCGCGGATGCCGATCAGCCCGCGCCCGCCGCCGGTGGCCGCGGGCCGGGGTGCCGGCGGCGGCTGGTCGTCGGCGATGAGCAGCGTGAGCGCGTCGGCGCGCAGCTCGACGCTGACCCGGGTGCCGGCGCGGTTGGAGTGCCGCAGCGAGTTGGTCAGCGCTTCCTGGACGATGCGGTACACGGCGAGGTCCAGCCCCGGCGGCAGCCGCCGCGCGCCGGTGACGTGGCACGTCACCGGCAGGCCCGCGGCGGTGACCCCGGCGACGAGGTCGGGCAGCATGGCCAGGCCGGGCTGCGGGTGCATGCCGTTCTCGTCGGCGACGGTGGCCAGCAGGTTGAGCATGCCCCGCAGGTCGCCGAGTGCTTCCCGGCCGCCGGCCTCGATCAGGCGCAGCTGCGCGCCGGCGCGTTCCGGGTCGCTCGGCAACAGGGTCCGGGCCGCCCCTGCGGCGATGACCATGACGCTGACTCTGTGGGTCACCACGTCGTGCAGTTCCCGGGCGATGCGGGCGCGCTCGTCCCGCACCGCGCTGGCGTAGGCGGCGTCGCGTTCCCGGGCGGCCCGATCCGCCTCCGCCCGCCACGCGAGGGCGGTGCGGGCCCGCGACCGTACGGCGACGCCGGCCAGCCAGGCACTGCACAGCACCAGGAACGGCATCGCGACGTCGGGGACGGGCAGCCGGCTGCCGCCGGCGAATGGGGTCACAGCCGCGACGAGCAGCGCCGGTCCGAGCCACGAGTGCCGGGCGTGTACGGCGGCTGCATAGCAGGCCAGGATCAGGCACAGGACGGCGATCACGACGACCGAGTCGGTCACCGGCAGTGGGAAGGTGGCCATCAGGCCGAGCGCGACTACGGCGCACACAACGGTCGGGCTGTTGCGCCGCCACGCGAGCGCGGCGGCGGCGAGCAGCAAACCGTAGGGGAACGGATCGGTGGTCCGGCCGGCGAGGACGGCGGCGCAGATGAGCAGCGCCAGCGCCACCGTCGCGTCCGCCGGCGTCGACCGTGCACGTTGGGGCAGCCACGTCACCCGGCCCATCCCGAAGAGCATACGATTCAGCCGACCCGACGGGTGACCCGCAGCGTGAGCACGACCAGCAGCACCGCGGCGAGCGTGGCGAACACGGTGGCGTCGAGGGCCTGCAGGTGCCAGAACCGGTCGGCCGGGACGTACCAGTCGAGTCGCTGCACGCCGTGGCCGGCGAGGCAGCCGTCCAGTCCGCCCTTGTCCCCGCCGCTCGATCCGGCGCACCACTGGGCGGCCTGCTCCGGGCCGACCGAGCTGCCGGCCCGGTCGACCAGGCCGGTCATGTCGAGCCGCCAGTCCTGTCGTCCGATCCCGGGCGGCCGGGCGGCGTCGAGGGGATAGGTGGCCCGTACCGGAGACGTCAGGCCGTACCGGATCTGCTCCCAGGCGAGCCGGATCGGCACGAAGACGGCCAGGGTGACCACCATCACGGGCAGGTTGCGGCGCACGTAGGTGCCCACGACCGCACCCAGCGCGAACGCGAACAGGGCGTAGCCGGCCGGCGCGACGCCGAACAGTCCGATCCAGTTGCGCTGGACGGGGCTGATCGCGCCGGCCCGGATGTACGGGTCGAGGAACCAGCGGTCGACCACGCCGGCAGCCAGGCCGAACGCCACGCAGCCGGCGACGAGCAGCGCCACCTTGGTCCACAGCCAGCGCTGCCGGCCGACGCCCTGCGTCCAGGCCAGGCGGTGGGTGCCGGCCTCGACCTCGCCGGCGATCAGTGGAGCGCCCCAGAACAACCCGGCCAGTGCCGGCACCAGGTTCAGGTACGGCAGTGCGTCGAGCAGCGCGGGATATTGCGAGCGCAGGCCGCCGATGAGGTCGCCGCAGCCCTCGTTCTGCTGAGCCAGGCATGCGGTGAGTCCGCTGTCGCGAAGGTAGGAGACGAGGGGTCCGCGCATCGCCAGGTACGCCGCCGAGAGAGCCGCGACGGCGGCGGCCGCGGCGAGCAACTGGTTGCGGTGCTGACGCCAGGACAGCCAGATCATGCCGCCGCCTCCGATGCGTGATCGCCGCCGAGGGCGCGCAGCACGAAGTCCTCCAGGCCGTGTCCGGCCGCGATGAGCTCCGCGATCGGACCGGCGTGCACGACAGTGCCGCGGCGGACCACGACGAGGTGGTCGCAGGCGCGGTCGAGCTCGGCGACGTCGTGCGACGAGTGCAGGACCGTGATGCCGCACGCTGCGGTCTCGGCGCGCACGTGGTCGAGGAACGCCCGTCGCGCCAGTGGATCCAGCGCCGCGGCCGGCTCGTCGAGCAGCAACAGCCGCGGCCGCTTCGCCAGGGCGAGCGTCAGCGCCACCTGGGCCTGCTCCCCGCCGGACAGCGAACCGGCCCGCCTGCCCGGGTCGATCCCGAGACCCTCCAGCCGCAGCAGGGCGTAGCGCTGGTCCCACCGCGGATTGAGCCCCGAACCCATGCGCAACAGCTCACCCACCCGAAACCGGCGGTACAACGGCTTGTCCTGCGCGACGAACCCGACGTCGCCCCGGGCGGTCGCGGCCCGCGGCGACCGGCCGAACACCATCAGGTGCCCGGCGTCCGGCGCTGTGAGGCCCACCGCCAGGTGCAGCAGGGTCGTCTTGCCGGCGCCGTTGGGCCCTACCAGGGCGACGACGCCGCCGGTCGGCACCCGTAGAGTCGCGCCCGCCAGCACCCATCGCCGTCCGTACCGCTTCCCCACATCCCAGGTGGCCAGCGCCGGTTCGCCGTCACGCGGCCCAGACTTGTGCAGATCCATGCCGGCTACGCTAGGTATCCGCCGTCCCGACCGCGTCAGACCCGGAACGGAACCGCATCCACCTGGAGTCGGACATCCCAAGCAGTGTCCACCACGGTGCGGTCTTCAGGCGGTGGTGAGCAGGTAGTCGTCCACCTCGGGGCTCCAGCGCAGCTGCACGGCGCCGCTCGTTGCGGCGGCCCGGCAGAACTGCAGGAACGTGCGGTAGCCGAGCTTCTTCTCGCTGAAGTCCGGGCGGACCCGGCGGACCTGGTTCTTCAGGCCGGACAGGGCCACGCCGCCGTCGCCGGCGTTGGCGTCCTGGACGACGGAGCGCAGCAGGGCGAAGGCCACCTCCTTGTCGCCGTGCTCGGGGAGGGCCACCTCGGGGTCGCCCTTCGCGGGGCCCTCGGTCAGCTCGATCACGTTGCGCTCGGCGAGGTGGCGCAGCAGTTCGCCGAAGGCGCGGAAGCCGTAGTCGGACTCGCTGAACGTCGGGTCCTTGCGCAGCAGGGTGCGCTTGAGCAATGACGCGGTGACCTCGCCGGCCGAGCTGCCCTGCAGCCCGGCGACCGTCTGGGCGACCAGGACCGCGAGGGTGTCGGTGTCGCGGGTGACCTCGGCCGGGGGGACCGGCTCGGGCTGGCGCTGTGGCGGCCGGGTTCGGCGGGCCGGGGTGGCCGGGACCTCGACGCCCTCGAGGCGGTCGTAGTACAGGAACTCGTCGCAGGCCGGCGGGAGCAGCGCCGACGTGGACTGTTCGACGCCGACGCCGATGACCCGCTTGTTGAGGCCGCGCAGCTTGTGCACCAGCGGGGTGAAGTCGCTGTCGCCGGTGCAGAGGACGAACGTGGAGATGTACTCGCGTTCGAACGCGAGCTCCATCGCGTCCACGGCCATCTTGATGTCGGCGGCGTTCTTGCGCGACGCGCCCATGCGCTGCGGCATCTCGATCAGCTCGACGTGGGAGCGGGTCAGCATGCGGCGGTCCTCGTCGAAGAAGGACCAGTCGGCGTACGCACGGCGGACCACGACGCGGCCGCGCTCGGCCAGGGCGTCGGCGATGGGGCGGAAATCGAAGGCCATGCCGCCCAGATGGTCGCGCGCGCCCAGCGCGAGGTTCTCGTAGTCGAGGAACAGTGCGATGCGATCTTCCTGGTCCACGACCCACAGACTACGCGTTTGGCTCGCGGAGGCCGCGCGGACGGCTAGGCTGCCCTGGTGAGCGTGGTCGATTGGCTGCTCGACGGTGAGCCGTCCATCCGGTGGCAGGTGCTGCGAGATCTCGTCGGCGCCGCGCCGGAGGAGGTTGCCGCCGAGCGGGCGCGGGTTGAGCGCGAAGGGTGGGGTGCCAGGCTGCTTGCGGCCGAAGGCGCCGACGGGCTGTGGGACGGCGGGGCGTGCTTCCCGGGCGGCTACACCGGCGACGAGCCGGGGCAGCCGTGGACGGCGACGATGCACACCCTGCAGACCCTGCAGATCCTGGGGCTCGAGCCGGACTGTGCGGCGGCGCGGCGGGCGGTGGCGCTCGTCGCCGAGAACGGGCGCTGGGAGCACGAAGGGCAGCGGTACTTCGACGGCGAGGTCGAGCCGTGCATCAACGGGCGGACGATCGACACCGGGGCGTACTTCGGCGTCGACGTCGAGCCGCTCGTGGCGCGCGTGATCGGGGAGCAGCTCGCCGACGGCGGCTGGAACTGCGAGGCCGAGCGCGGGTCCGTGCGCTCCTCGTTCGACACGACGATCAACGTCCTCGAAGGGCTGCTCGAGTTCGAGCGGGCCACCGGCGGGTCCGAGGCCGTGCGGGAGGCGCGCCGCGGCGGGGAGGAGTACCTGCTCGAGCGGGGCCTGTTCCGCCGGCGCACCACCGGCGAGGTCGTCCGGCCCGGATACCTGGACTTCGCGTTCCCGCACTACTGGCACTACGACGTGCTGCGTGCGCTGGACTACTTCCGCCGCGCCGGGGCCGAGCCGGACCCGCGGATGGCCGAGGCCGTCGAGGTCGTGCGGGTCAAGTGCCCGGCGCACGGGTGCTGGCCGCTCGACCGCATCCATCCCGGCCGGGTGCACTTCGCGATCGAGGGCGCGGTCGGCGAGCCCAGCCGCTGGAACACGCTGCGCGCGCTGCGGGTCCTCGCCTGGTATCAGGCCTGACCCAGGGCGGCCGAGGCGCGGCGGATCTCGTCGCGATCGAGGGCGCACGGACCGTCGGGGTTGCGGCCGCTGACCGGGTGGTCGCAGACCCACACGCCGTCGTCGCGCCGCCACCGGGTCGGCTCGGCGCGGGCGAGCGACTCCGCGGCCACACGCACCTGCGGTGCATCCCGGCCCAGGCCGCCGACGACCGACAGCGCCCACGCGAGCGACGCGACGGCGGCGCCGCCGTCGTCGGTGGCGGCGTCGCCGAGGATCGGCGCGAGCAGCAGCAGCCGGCGGGCGGCCGTCCGGTCGGGCGCGCCCCGCACGATCTCGCGCAGCTCGGGCCAGCGCAGCGCGGGCAGGCGAGGGTGGCCCGAGCGGTTCGCCAGGGCCATGCCGCGGCCGTCGGCGGGCACGAGCCAGAAATCCAGCCGGTACTCCCTGTCGGCGACCCACACGCAGTCGGCCTCGAGGGTCATGAACACGTCGGTGCGGTAGACGACGAGCAGCACCCCGCCCGCCGGCAGCGGCACCTCGAACGCCGGCCACGCCTGCTCGCGGTACACCCGCGAATTCCGGAACTCGCGAGCCTCCTGCCACGTCGTGCCGCAGGCGGACGCGAGGTGCGCCCGCGCGGCGACGGCACCGCCGAGGTGCCCGGCCCAGAACGCGGGCTCGTCCAGCAAGGGCGCGCCGTCCACGACGAGGGCCGCCGGCGGCGGCTGCGGTGCGAAGGACAGCCGCTGCTTGATCGCCAGGCGCGCCACCTCGAGGCCGACGCCGAAGTCCGCCGCCAGCCGCTCGGCGGACCAGTCCTCGTCCGCCTCGAGCGCGTCGGCGGGCCGGGGATCGTCATAGCCGTACAACCGCATGGCCCCAACCGTACGGCGATGTTCAGCCAGCGGTATGAGGCCCACAGTGGCCGGCCATGAGCCTCATACCGTTCCTATTACGCCGGTCCCACTAGGCCGGACGGTTCAGGATGATTCGCCGCTGCACCACCGGATACCCGGCTCGGGCGAACGTGGCGGCCATCGGTGTGTTCGTCAGGTCGGTGTCCGCAGCGATGGCCTCCGCGCCCTGCTCAACCAGGATGTGGGTGCCCTCGGCGAGCAGGTCGTAGGCGTAGCCGTGCCCCCGCGCCTCCGGCAGCACCCCGACATAGGCGATGATCGGCGAGGCGTGGTTGCGTGCGGGTATCACGATGCCGGTGAGGTTGCCGGCCGTGTCGCGAGCCAGGCGCCACCAGTCGCGTGGACTCGGCAGCCAGGTCAGGAACTCCAGGTCGTCGGCGATGGCCGCCTCGACGCCTTTGCGCTCGATCGCCTGACGCTGGTGGAAGTCGAGGCTGCCGGTCAGAATGCGGCGCAGCACGTCGTGGAGTACCGCATCGTCCGCGACGGGGTGGTACGTCAGCCGCGCTGGGCGCTCTGGCAGGCCGTCGGCCGGCGTCCACCGGTACCGCAGCCGCTCCAGGACCGGGATGAATCCGGCAGCGCCGGCGGCGGTGATGCGCGACTGGGCCGCGCGGTGCGTCTCAGGAACGTCGCGCCAGTCGGTCGGCAGGATGAGGTGGTAGTCGACGCTGAAACCGGCGGCGCGGAGCAGCTCCCCACCCAGCATCGGGTCGGTGCCGGGATCGAACCAGTCCAGCGCCAGCGGGGCGTTGTCGTCGGGCCCGCCCCACCAGGCGGCCCGCGCAACGACCGTGTCGCCGTCGAGGGCTACCCAGGTCCACTCGGGACGGTACTGGCCGGCGGCCATCGTCTCGGCGAAGTCGCGGCCGAACAGGGCCATGCCAACGGTGGGCGGCTCCGGCATGGATTGGAACAGCGTGTGCTCGCCCGCGCGCAGCGGGCGGATGACCAGGTCGGTCACGGGAACATCCTCTACAGGAGAAGCGGTGTGCTCCCGTGTTTCAGCGGTCGCCCGGACGGGTCGGGAGCACGGACGGACGGAACACCATCGCGCTCACCTCCTTCGTCGCTACGGGCGCGGTGAGGAACCTATCACGCCTGATGCCCGTTGGGTGCCCGACAACCATACATCGGCGATGGACGATTCCCATTTCGCCGGAATTGTGCATCGAAGCCGGTCTCCTCCCGTTTCGGAAACGTTCAGACAGGTGTAGCTGCCTGTGTCGTTCCGCGATCCCTAGTTTCGACTGGAGGTGACGAAAGAAGGTTCCGATGGATAGACGCCGTGCAATCCGGGCTCGCGGGATCACCAAGTGCTTCGGCGAAGTCGTCGCGCTCGACGGTATTGATCTGGATGTGGCGCAAGGGCAGATCCACGGGCTCGTCGGGCCGAACGGGGCCGGGAAGACCACGCTGCTCGGGCTGCTGCTCGGGTTGGCCGTCGCCGACAGAGGGCGGCTGGAGATTCTCGGGACGGCCGTCGGGCGGGCCCTCGCGGCGCCGGACGGGGTGGCCGGGTTCGTGGACGGGCCGGGGCTCTACCCGTCGCTGACCGCCCGGCAGAATCTGGCCGCGCTGGCCGCACTGCGCGGGCAGGACGCGCCGATCGACGAGCTGCTGGATCAGGTGGGGCTCACCGACGTCGCCGACGATCGGGCCAACGGGTTCTCGCTCGGGATGCGCCAGCGGCTCGGGCTGGCCGCCGCACTGCTGACGAAGCCGCGGCTGCTCGTGCTCGACGAGCCGTCCAACGGGCTCGACCCGGCGGGCAAGAAGCATGTCCACGGTGTCCTCACGCGGCTCGCGGCGCAGGGGGCGAGCGTGGTGCTGTCGAGCCACCGCATGGACGACCTGGAGGCGCTGTGCTCCGAGGTCACCATCCTCGCCACCGGGCGGGTCGTGTTCTCCGGGCCGCTGAGCAAGCTGGCGGCCGAGAACCGCGAGCTCGACTACCGGCTGCTCACCTCCGACCCGCCGGCCGCGCGCCGGCTGGCCGGCGAGACGGCCGGGATCGGGGTCGTGGCGGGGCACGACGGCGACGCGCTCGTCGTGCGGGCGCTGGTGCCGGCGCTCGATGCGCTGGTGGTGCGGCTCGTGCAGGCGGGTGTGGCGCTGCGTGAGCTGGCTCCCGTGGTGTCGCCGCTGGAGACCGCGTTTCTCGCGCTGACCGAGGCGCAGCACACCGAGCAGGAGGACGGCGAATGACCGCGACGATCGCCGACGAGAAGGCCCGCAACGTCACGGTGTCCCGGGGCTACCGGTTCGAGGTCGTCAAGCTCGTCTCGCAGTGGCGGATCCGCCTGCTGGTCCTCGCCTGCTGGATCGCCCCGGCGCTCTTCGTCGCCGCCGTCGGCCAGCAGAGCACGCTGCCGGTCGACACCCTCTTCGGCCGCTGGATGCTCGCCACCGGCTGGGCCGGGTCGCTGGTCATGCTCGGCTTCGCGGGCACGTGGGCGCTGCCGCTGCTGACGTCGGTGGTCGCCGGCGACGTGTTCGCGTCCGAGGACCGGCTCGGCACTTGGCGGCACCTGCTCGTGGCGGTCCGCTCGCCGCGGCGGATCTTCGCGGCCAAGGCCCTCGCCAGCCTCAGCGTCATCCTGCTGCTCGTGGCCGGGCTGATGGTCTCCAGTACCGTCGGCGGGCTCGTCACGGTCGGCAACCTGCCGCTCGTCGGACTCGACGGGCACCTGTTGTCACCGGGTGACGCGGCCGGGAAGGTGCTGCTCGCCTGGGTGTGCGCGCTCGCACCGACCCTCGCGCTCGCCGCTATCGGGCTGCTCGGGTCGGTGGCGCTGGGGCGCTCGCCGATGGGGCTGCTGCTGCCGGCCATCGCCGCCCTCGCGATGCAGCTCGCCCAGATGTTGCCGCTGCCCGTCGCCGTGCGGCTCGCCCTGCCCAGCTATGCGTTCATCGCCTGGAACGGGCTGTTCACCAGCCCGGCGCAGCCGGGGCCGCTGCTGATCGGCGTCGCCGTCAGTCTCGCGTGGGCGGCGACCGCGACGGCGCTGGCGTACCGGCTCTTCGTGCGGCGCGACTTCACCAACCTGGCCTACGACGGTGCAGGGCGGCGCGCGGTCACCGCCGGGGCGCTGCCCGTCGCGGGGCTCGTCGCCGTGGCGGTGGTGCTCGTCGCGACGGCGGCGGGGACCGGGTTCACGGGCTCTGGGATCGACCAGGACAAGGTGGAGCGCTCCGTCGCCACCGCGTTCGCCCATCTGTACCGCATCCAAGCCAGGCAACTGAACCGCTCAGACGTCACCGAGGCCCAGCTGGGGGCGACCGCGGCGTGCAACAAGAGCGGCGGCAAAGGGGCCCAGGAGGGGCCGGGCAACGACTGGCGCTGCGCCGTGTCCTGGCACCTCCCCGACGTCGAGGCCACCGGGCAGGCCATCTACCAGCTCGACGTCACCGCGGACGGGCGGTACGTCGCCGACGGCGACGGGCCGAAGGAAGTGAACGGCTACTTCCTGGTGCGCACCCAGACCGGGGACGCACCGAACCCGCTCTGGCAGTTCGACGGCAACGTCGAGCTGCTCCCAACCACCGCGAAGGGATAGCGCATGCAAGTAACACGCCGTCGACGGCGTGTCGAGAAGGCACGCATCAGTCACCGGATTCCAGTGGTGGCCGGTACCACCGCGGTCGCCGTCGTCGCCGGTGGCGTCGGCGTCGCGCACGCCCAGACGCACCAGTTCGGCACCGACCAGGTGGGCCAGCTGACCGACAAGGGGCTCGTCGTCTCCAGCGACCAGTACCTCGACCCGATCGGCGATCGCCTGCAGATCAACAACGGCAAGATCATGTCGTCGTCCGTCAGCCCGGACGGCACCCACCTCGCGGCGTCGGTCGCCGACGGCGGGATGGCACTGGCCATTGTCGAGCTCAAGAGCTGGAAGGTGCAGCAGCTCATCGGCAACAACGCGAACGCCAACCTGCGCATCAGCGGCAACGACGTGGGCCAGGAGGGGCCGACGTACTCACCCGACGGTTCGCAGCTGTGGCTGGGCCAGGCCGACGGCTACCGCAAGTTCACCGTCAACGCCGACGGCACCCTCGCCAACCCGGTGTTCGTCCCGATCGCCGCGGACGGCCCGAAGCGGGCGCTCGTCGGCGAGGCCGTGTTCTCCGCCGACGGCCAGACAGTGTACTCGGCCGTCAACGGCCAGAACCGGGTCGTGTCCATCAACGCGGCCTCCGGCGCGGTCCAGCAGAGCTGGGCGGTCGGCAACGCGCCCCGCGACCTGAAGCTGGTCGGCAACAAGCTTTATGTGAGCAACGAGGGCGGCCGTCCGGCCAAACCCGGCGAGTCGACCATCAACTCGTACAACACCCAGGTGCCGGCCGATCCGGTGACCGCGGCGACCACCACCGGAACGGTCAGCGTCATCGACGTCGCCAACCCGGCGGCGGCCGTCGGCAGCATCGACGTCGGGCTGCACCCGACGGCGCTGTTCGCCAAGAACGGTGCGCTGTTCGTCACCAACACGGCCACCAACGACGTGTCCGTCATCGACACCGCCAAGGACAAGGTGGTGCAGACCATCGCCACCCAGCCGTGGCCGGAGGCGAAGGTCGGATACGAGCCCGACGCGGTGACGCTGACCGACGACGGGCACCTGCTGGTGACGCTGGGCCGGGCCAACGCGGTCGCCGTGTACCGCTACACGAGCCCGAAGCACCCGGTGAGCTTCGTCGGCCTGCTGCCGACGGACTACTTCCCGGCGGAGATCGCCACGGTCGGCAAGGACGTGATGGTCTCCAACACCCGGGGCATCGACGCCCGCCGGCCGAACAACCCGGCCGGGCACGGCACCCACGACACGACGTCGAGCCTGCAGCGGTTCCAGCTGCCGAACGACGGCGTGATCCGGGCGATGACCGTCAAGGTGTTCGCCCAGAACGGCTGGCTCGGCAACTCGGTCGCCCTCGCGGAGGGCAAGAACCACGCGCGGCCGGTGCCGGTCCCGCTGCGGCTCGGCGACCCGTCGACGATCAAGCACGTGTTCCTGATCGTGAAGGAGAACCGGACCTACGACCAGCAGTTCGGCGACGACCCGCGCGGCAACGGCGACCCGGCGCTCGCGCAGTACGGGCTCAACGTGACGCCGAACCAGCACGCGCTGGCGCAGCAGTTCGGGCTGTACGACAACACGTACGACATCGGCACGAACTCGGCCGAGGGGCACAACTGGCTGATGCAGGCCGACGACCCGGAGTACACCGAGTCCTCGGCCGGCGAGTACATCCGCAGCTACGACACCGAGGACGACGCCCTGGGCCACCAGCGCAGCGGCTTCCTCTGGACCGGCGCACAGGCGTCCGGCAAGACCGTGCGCGACTTCGGTGAGTTCCACCAGTTCCTCACCAAGCCCGCCGGCGCGTCGTGGCAGAACCTCTACTGCGACACGAAGAACATGGCCGCGACCGGGCAGGACACCGCTTACCCGCTCGTTTCCTCCTCGCCGATCCCGTCGCTGAACAACGTGTCGGTGCCCGGCTTCCCGAAGTTCGACACCGACGTTCCGGACATCTATCGGTACGAGATCTGGAAGCGGGACTTCGAGAAGAACGGTCCGGCAAACCTGAACATGTTCTGGCTCTCCAGTGACCACACCGGCGGCCCGCCCAACGGCGCCGCCCAGGTCGCGGACAACGACCTCGCGACCGGCAAGATCGTCGACGAGATCTCGCACAGCCCGTACTGGAAGGACTCCGCGATCTTCGTGGTCGAGGACGACTCCCAGGCCGGCCTCGACCACGTCGACGGTCACCGCGCCCCGATCCAGATCATCAGCCCGTGGGCGCAGCACGGCGTCGTCGACAGCCACTACTACACGCAGATCACGATGATCCGTACCATCGAGCAGATCCTCGGCATCCGCCCGATGAACCAGAAGGACACCGCGGCCAGCCCGATGCGCGAGGCGTTCAACTCGCGCCCGGACTACACGCCGTTCACCGCGCTGCCCAACCAGACCTCGCTGACCGCGGGTCTGACCACGCTGCCGACGTGCGGGGCGGACGTTCCGGCGCAGACGAACCCGGCCGCCGCGGCCCCGCCGTCGGCGACGGTGCCGGCCGACAAGCAGGCCGTCGCGGCGAAGTGGGCGCACTGGAAGTCGCAGCAGCGGCTCACCGGTCCCGGCGCGCGGGCCGACTCGTCGAACCCCGCGCAGCTGAACCACTTCGACTGGTACGAGGCGCACGACTGGTCCAAGCCGTATCCGGGCGAGGACAAGATCTACGCGCCGGAGGACGTGCCGGGCGCCTACATCCCGGCGCCGGAGTCCGACGGCTGATCGCCGGCAGTACGAAGGGCCCTGGCCGCCGGCCAGGGCCCTTTTTAACGGACATACCATCCGGCTTATAGCGATGCCGGCTCGCGCCGCGCGGTACGGTCAACGCCGGACACCCGCTGCGGTGCACTGAACCGGTCACCGACCCGCCTGGTGGACGCTCGCGGCCGCGGCCGCCTACCGAACATCCCAGGAGGACCGATGACTCCCGACGACGAGCGATTTCTGCGCCGTGCGATCGAGATCGCCGATGAGGCCGGGGCGTCCGGCGAGCGGCCGTTCGGCTCCCTACTCGTCGGTGCGGACGGCGCCGTCCTGATCGAGGAGCACAACACGGTGGTGTCCGACTCGGACATCACCGCCCACCCGGAACTGAAGCTCGCCCGCTGGGCCGCCCGGGAGCTGGCCCCCGACGTGGCGGCCGTGACCACCATGTTCACCAGCTGCCAGCCCTGCCCGATGTGCGCCACCGCGATCGAGCGCTCCGGCCTCGGCCGAGTGGTGTACGCCCTGTCGGCCGAGCAGTTCGAGCAGGTCAAGCCGGCGACCGCGCCGCTGCCGCCGGTGCGGTACGAGGGGCCGGCGCTGTTCGACGAGGCCCGCCGGCCGATCGCCGACCACTATTAGCCGGTTCCGCTGATCGGGAGGCGCCCGGCCTCGATGATGCGGCGCAGGAACTGGCGGGTGCGGGCCTCCCGCGGCTCACCGAGGACCTGCTCCGGCGGCCCCTGCTCGACCAGGGTGCCGCCGTCGAGGAAGCAGACCCGGTCGGCGACCTGCCGGGCGAAGCCCATCTCGTGCGTCGCCAGGAGCATGGTCATGCCATCGCCGCGCAGCTCCCGGATGAGCGCGAGCACCTCGCCGACGAGCTCCGGGTCCAGGGCCGAGGTGACCTCGTCGAGCAGCAGCAGCCGCGGCGTGTTCATCAGCGCCCGTACGATCGCGACCCGCTGCTGCTGGCCACCGGAGAGCCGGTCCGGGTAGGCCGGGGCCAGCTCGGCCAGGCCGATCCGGGCCAGCAGTGCCATCGCCTTGTCGCGCGCCTCGGCGGCCGGCACGCCGTGCACCCGCCGCGGTGCAAGCGTCACGTTGGCCAGCACCGACATGTGCGGGAACAGGTTGAACGCCTGGAACACCATGCCGATGCGCTGCCGGACCCGGTCCGGGTCGACCCGGGGGTCGGTGATGTCCTCGCCGTCGAGGCCGATCGTGCCGTCGTCGACCGGCTCGAGCAGGTTGATGCAGCGCAGCAGCGTCGACTTGCCGGAGCCACTGGCGCCGATGAGGGCCACCACCTCGTGCTCGGCGACGTCGAGGGAGACGCCGCGCAGCACATGCCGGGCGCCGAACACCTTGTGCACGCCGTCGACGGATAGGACGGTGGTCATAGGCCGAGATCTCCGGACTGCCGACGGGCCGCCCGGACGGTGACCCAGTCGGTCACCGCGACGAGCGGGATCGCCAGCAGCACGAACAGCACGCCGGCGACGATGTAGGGGGTGTAGTTGTACGACACCGACGTCTCGATCTGCGCGGCCCGGATCGCGTCGACCGGCCCGGCCAGCGAGATCAGGCCGACGTCCTTCTGCATCGCGACGAGGTCGTTGAGCAGCGGCGGGGCGACGCGGCGGACCGCCTGCGGCAGCACGACGTGACGCATGGTCTGGCGGTACGTCAGCCCCAGCGACCGCGCCGCGGCCCGCTGCGACGGGTGAACCGACTCGATGCCGGCCCGGAACACCTCGGCGATGTAGGCGCCGTACGTCAGCACGAGCGCGGCACCGCCCAGTACCAGCACCGACGGGGTGCCGCCCAGCCGCAACCCCGGAATGCCGAACGCGAACACATACAGGGTGATGATGAGCGGCGCGCCGCGGAACGTGTAGGTGTACCCGGTTGCGAGCGCCCGCAGCGGGAAGAAGACCGGCCGTCGCAGCGTCCGCAGCGTCGCGATGCCGAGCCCGAGCAGCAGCGCGCCGGCGGCGCAGAACAGCAGCAGCTCGACGTTGAGCCACAGGCCGCGCAGCACCGCCGGCAGCGCCTCCCGGGCCGCGTCGAGGTCGAGGAAGCTCTCCCGGACCCGCCGCCAGCCCGGCGAGCCGGTGATCGCCACGAGCAGCAGCGCGCCGACCACCCCGGTGGACACGGCGGCGATCGCCACCGACAGGAACGTCTGCCGGCGGCGGTACGCCTCGCGCCGCAGTTGGACCGCGGAGCGCTCGAAGGGGACCTGGGTGCTCATCAGCCCAACGTCGGGGCGCCCTGGGTCGCCGACAGCCACTGCTCCTGCAGGCGCTTCAGCGTCCCGTCGGTCCGCAGCGCGTCGACGGCACCGCTCACGCAGCCGGTGAGCGTGGAACCCTTGTCGAGCACCAGGCCGAACTGCTCGGGCGTGCCGGACGTCTGCGGCAGCTGCCCGACGATCACCGCGTCGGTGATCTCGGCCCCGGTGATGTAGAACGCAGTCGGCAGATCCACGACGAGCCCGTCGATCTGGCCGTTCTGCAGCGCCTTCTTGGCGTCGTCGTTGTTGTTGTACACCGAAGGCTGCGCCGTCGGCTTGACGACCTCGGTGATCGAGCGGTAGCTGGTCGTGCCGACCTGCGCGCCGAGCTTCGCGCCCTTGAGGTCGGCGAGGGTCTTCGCGCCGGCGATCTTCGAACTCTTCAGCGCGATCACCGTCTGCGTGACGTCGTAGTACGGCGAGGAGAAGTCGACCGCCTTCCGGCGCTCGTCGGTGATCGAGAACTCGTTGATGTCGAAGTCGAACGTCTTGGGCCCGGGTGCGATCGCGTTGTTGAACGTCACCCGCGTCCAGGCCACCTGGTCCTTGGTGTAGCCGAGCTTCTCGGCCACGGCGTAGGCCACCGCGGCCTCGAAGCCCTGCCCGTTGTCGGGCTTGTTGTCGGAGAACCACGGCGGGTACACCGGGTCGTCGGTGCCGACGGTCAGCTTGCCCGCGGCGACGGTCTTGAGCTGCGCCGGGGCGCAGGCGGCGGCGCTGCCGGTGCCGGCCGGGGCGGCGGGCGCCGCGGTGTCGTCGTCAGTGGGAGCGCAGCCGGCTGCGGCGGCCAGGACGGCGCTGAGCCCGGCCGCGAGGAGGAGGGTCGCGGAACGCATGGCCGCGATCATAGCTACTTTTCCGATAGGAATAATGGCCACGTAATGCCGATCACGCCGTGGAGGTCCCGGGTCGGCCAGGTCAGGCGTGCTTGAGCAGGCCGCCGTCCACGATCAGCTCCGCGCCGTTGATGTTGTTGGGAGCCGCGGCGAAGACGACGAGCCGAGCCACCTCGTCGGGCGTCGAGATCCGGCCCGTCGATGCGCCGAGCGACTGCTGCAGCTGTGCGGCGAACGTCTCGTGGTCGAGCCCCTGCCGGCGCCCGACCCGGCCGATGAACCCGTCGGGGTCCGTCCAGACGGCGGTGCTCACCGGGCCGGGGGAGACCGTGATCGCGCGGACGCCCTGCCCGCCGTACTGCTCGGCGATGACCTTCGTCAGGGCGTTGAGCGCCGCCTTCGCCACGTTGTAGGTCACCGGCCCGGCGGTGACGGCGTGTGCGCCGGCCGACGAGACGTTCACGATCACGCCGCGCCGTTCGACCAGGCTCGGCAGCGCGGCCCGGCTCACGCGCAGGGCGCTGTAGAAGGTCAGCTCGAAGGCGTCGGTCCAGTCGGCGTCGGGCAGCTCGGCCACGGGCCGCACCGCGCCGTCGACGAGCCGCTCCGGGTCGCCGACGCCGACGTTGTTGATGAGCAGGTCGATGCCGCCGAGGTGCGCGCGGGCCCGCTCGACGAGCTCGGCGGCGCCCCGCGCCGTGGCGAGGTCGACCGTTACGGGGACGGCGGCGGTCTGCGCGAGCTCGGGCGTGACGGTGCGCGATCCGGTGACGACGCGGGCGCCCTCGGCGAGCAGGGCGCGCACGACCGCGAGGCCGACGCCCTTGCTGCCCCCGGTCACCACGGCGGTCTTGCCGGCGAGGCTGAGGTCCATGCCCCGACCGTAGCAAAGTAAGGGAACGATCCCTAACATGATGGGCGTCACAGCCCGCGGTCGAGCAGCAGCTCCGCAAGGGCGCGGGCCTGCACCGCCGGTTCGGCGGTGCCGAGGCACTGCGCGGACGCGAGCGCACCCTCGTAGATCACCATCAGCTGGCCGGCGAGCCCGCCGGGATCCCCGGCGCCGCCGTCGCGCAGCAGGCCGGCGAACCGCGCGTGCAGCCACTCCTTGGCCGCCACCGCGGCCCGGCGGGGCGCGCCGTCCGCGTACTCGGCCAGCGTCATCTGGCACACGCACCCGCGGTAGGTGGCCGGATCGAGGTGCGAGCGCAGCCCGTCGAAGACGGCGAGGACCGCCGAGCGCGGGTCGTCCGGCGCCCGGCGGATCGCCGCCTCGATCCACTCCCGGTTCAGCAGATCGGCCCGGTGCACGTACGCCGCGACGAGGTCATCCTTGCTGCCGAAGGCGCGGTACAGCGTGGTCGGCGCCACCTGTGCCGCATCCGCCACCTTGTCGACGCCGGTCGCGTGCAGGCCGCCGCCGTAGAAGAGGTCGTGCGCGACGCGAAGGATGTGTTCGCGGGTGTCCGCGGCGCTGCGCCGCTGCCGCGTCTGCCGGTCGGTGTCCGTCACCCGAACGAGGCTACCCGCGGATGTTAGGGAGCGTACGCTACCGGTTCCCCTGACGGCGTCGGGCCGAGCGCCTCCAGGTCGCGTTCGGCGTACAGCCGGTGCTGGTACTCCTCGTTGAGCACCACCTGCAGGCATTCCCGGACCGGGAACGCATACGGCTCCGGCCAGCCGGGTCCCTCGACCGGCTCGACGGTGCGGTCCAGCGACTCGTCGGTCTGCTGCCAGATCACCGCCCGCACCGTCGCCCGCCGCTCGCCCAGCACCGCGAGGATCTCGTCCAGCGCCGGGCGGGCCTCCCGGTCGCGCGGCACGCCGTCGGCGTCGGGCATCTCGTCCCACGGCAGGCTCAGCGGGTGCCACGGCGCCGGGTCGCCGAGCACCGCGCGCAGCACCCACGCCTCGGAGGCGAACACCAGGTGCCGCAGCGTCTCGATGAACGACCACTCGCCGCCGACGGACTCGTGCAGCCGCTCGGGCGGCAGGCGGCGGGCGCGCGCGACGGTGCCTTCCCACAGCTTCTCGAGGGTCTCCCACGCCAGCCGGAACCCGGCCGCGTCGGCCGGGCGCATGAGCCGCCGCTCGGGCTGGCGCCGGTCGAGCTCGGCCTCGACGTAGGCGCCGACCTCGACGCCGTTGACGGTCAGGCCGCGCACCTCGCCCTCGATGTCGACGTCGATCAGCTCGACCCCGCGCATGACCACCGCGCGCAGCAGGACGCCGCGCAGCTCGGCCTCGCTCATGTCGACGTGGCGGAACTGTGTCCCGCCCAGGTGCACGTTGCGGAACCGGGAACCGCGCAGATCCGCGTCCTGGAACTCGACCATGCGGCGACGCTACCGCCTGCCGGGCGCTCCCGCGCGCCCCCGCGGCCCCGTGCCTGGCCAGGACCGCTTGAAAGTTTCATGCCCAGCTTGCCGAAAAGGTTTTCGGCGCGCACAGTGACCCGCGTCCCATTCGAGGTTGTGAATGAAGGAGGTGGGCGATGCAGCGTCGGCGACTTCGCAGTGCGGTGCTGTTCGCTGCCACGGCCGGGCTCGTCGCGAGCGGGGCCGTCGTCGCCACGACGGCTGGGGCGGCCGCGGCCGGGTGCCGGGTGGTGTACACGGTCACGGCGCAATGGCAGGGCGGCTTCGGCGCCGGCGTGGCGGTCACCAATCTCGGCGACCCGATCAACGGCTGGACGCTGACGTGGACCTTCGCCGGTGGCCAGACCGTCACGCAGGCGTGGAACGCCACGGTGACCCAGAGCGGCTCCGCGGTGACGGCCGTGAACGCGGGTTACAACGGCGCGCTGGGCACGGGGGCGAGCACGTCGTTCGGGTTCAACGGGGCCTGGACCGGCGCCAACCCGGTGCCGACGAGCTTCCGGCTCAACAACGTCGCGTGCACCGGCAGCGTCACTCCGAGCGGGAGTGCCACGCCGAGCGCGACACCGAGCACGACGCCCAGCGGGGGAACCACGCCCGCGGTGAAGACGGTGCGGGTGTTCTGGCTCAAGCCGACGGATGTCGCGTTCAGCCAGCGGTACCCGGACGGTATCGCCGCCGTGATGCGCGAGGCGCAGCGCTACTACCGGCAGGAGCTCGGCAAGACGTTCACGCTCAACACCACGGTCGTGGAGACCGTCAACGGCGAGCACGACGCCGCCTGGTACATCAACACGAACTGCGATCCCAACGGCGACCGGTACTGGTGCGTGGTCAGCAACATGCAGCAGGAGCTGCGGCGCCGGCTCGCGCTGGGCAACCCGGACAGCCGATGGCTGTGCGTCGGCGAGATCAGCGCCGAGGACGTCGGCAAGTCCGGCGGCGGGGCCAGCGTCGGGTGGGTGCTGCTCAGCGGGCACGACGCCGACGGCGCGGCCGGGACCAACGGCGCGATGAACCGGTGGTACGGCGGCATGGTGCACGAGCTCGGGCACGCCTTCGGGCTGCCGGACTCGACGTCCACGGACGGCACGCCGATGTCGGCGTCGTTCTACAGCTACCCGGACACCCACTTCAGCCAGGCGCAGAAGAACTCGATCCTCGCCGGCCCATACGGCGGCTTCCTGAGCTGAGCCACGCGAGAGCGGCGACCGCCCTGCCGGTCGCCGCTCTCGCGCCCGCGGCGCCGGTCGGCTCACTCGGGGTGGTTGTGGCCGTCGCCGCCGATGCGGAACGGCGTCGTGACGCCGGTGTAGGCGAGGTGGGCGAGCAGCCCCTCCGTGGCGTGGGCCAGGTTGTGGCAGTGGTCGACCCACACGCCGGGGTTGTCGGCGACGAACGCGGTCTCGTACGTCTCGCCGTCGGCGACCTCCAGCGAGTCCGTCCACCAGGGGCTGCCGGTCGCCGCGACGCCGTTGCGGCTCAGCACAACCGCGTGGTGGCCGTGCAGGTGCATCGGGTGCGCCTCGCCGCTGTCGTTCGCGATCGTCATGCGCACCACGTCGCCGCGGTCGACCATGAACATCGGCACGTCCGGGTACAGCCGGCCGTTGATCGTCCACCACATCCCCGGTCGGCCGTCGAGGAAGCCGGGCCGCCGCCCGATGCGGTACTCGAAGCGCCGGGTGGCGGCGGCCGGATCGAACCCGAGCGGCGCCGGCGAGCCGTAGGACAACAGGTCGACGGTGGCCCGCGGCTCGGGCGCCGCCGGGGCCGCGGCGGCGCTCGAGCCGACGACCAGCGCCGTTCCCGCGCCGACGTCGACCCGGACCGCGCCGCCCGCCGTCGGCACCGTGACCTCGAGGTCGGCCCGCCCGCCGGCCGCCAGCACGAGCGCGGCCGAGGTCACCGGCGGCGGCGAGGCGACGTCGTGGCCGTCGACGGCCACGACGCGGTAGGGCGCGCCCGACACCCAGGCGCGCATGGTGCCCTGGTCGGTGTTGACCACCCGGACTCGCACGGTCGCGCCCGGCTCGGCCGGCACCGCGGTGACGCCCGGCCGGCCGCCGATGGTGCGCCGCCCGGCGTAGGTGTGCACCAGCGCGAGCGCGTCGGCCGGCGCATCCGCCGGCGTGACGACCAGCGCGCCGAACAGCCCCAGCCGGACCTGCTCGTGCGAGACCTGATGGGAGTGGTACCAGTACGTGCCCGCGTCCGCCGCGACGAACCGGTACACGTGCTCCCGCCCGGGCGCGACGGCGTCCTGGGTCACGCCGGCGACCCCGTCCTCGGCGTTGGGCACGTCGTAGCCGTGCCAGTGCAGGGTGACGCCGCCGGACACGGACTCGTTGACGAGCCGCACCTCGACCAGCTGCCCCTGCCGTGCCCGGATCTCCGGCCCCGGAGAGGCGTGGTTGAGGGTGTACCCCGCCATGGCCCGCCCGTCCGGCAGGGTGATCCGCTCCGCCCGGGCGACGAGGGTGACCGACACGTCGGCCGGCCCCTCCCGCGGCCCGGTGAGCGCGGCCACCGACGCCCCGCCGTGGTGCATGCCCGCGTGGGAGGGGCCGCCGCCGTACTCCGGATGCCCCATGTCCATGATCGAGTACGAGCCGGGCATCAGGCTGTCCTGCCACGCCCAGCCCAGCGGCCCGGCGATCGCCAGGGCCGCCGCCGCGGCCCCGATGACCCGCCACCGCCGCCCGCTCATGCTGCGGCGGCGACCGGCTGCGCCGCGGCGGCGGTCCCGGCCCGCCTCGCGCGGTGTGCGGCGACGAGCGGCACGCCCAGCAGGGCGATCGCGTTGAGCCCGTGCAGCGTGCCGACCACCGGCGCGCTGAAGGCCACGAACGCCAGCGCCACCTGCAGCGCCGTCAGGCCGAACGTGAGGCCGGCCCACCGGACCCCGCCGGGCACGCGGGCGAAGAAGGACACGACGAGGAAGGCGAGCGCGATGAGCGGGATGACCGCCATGCCGGTGATGGCGTGCGTGAGGTGCCCGGGGTTGGGGCCCTCGTTCTTGTCGAAGACGCCGCCCTCGTCGATCTGCTGGATGACGGTGAACCAGGCGTAGGCGACGCTGGCCGCCTGGGCCAGCACCCCGGCCGCGACGAGGTAGGCGAGGACTCGATATGTGGATCGCATGCCCGCAACTTTCAGCGCACCCACTTCACGGCGACTTGACAACGACTTAAGACCGAGTGGGCGCGCCGGGCGGCTACATTGGGAGGATGACCGCGGCGGACCTCCGCAAGCTGTCCATGCTGCTCGATGACCTCGAGGTGCGCGAGCTGCTCTTCGGCTTGGCTCACGTCCGGTCGGGAGGCCGGGCGGTCGAGCCCGGCGCGCCGCGGTTGCGCGCGGTCGTGCTCGACCTGGCCGCCTCGACCACCGCCGAGCAGTACCACAGCTGGCTGTCCGACGACGTGCACAACCGGTCGATGTCGGTCGCCCAGGCACACGCGGCGGTCGGCGATGACGCGATCGACGACCTGGCCAGATTCACCAGCTGCAGCGCCGTGGCCGTCGCCTGGCAGCTGGCCATCGTGCTGCCCGACCTGGTGGACGCGGTCTCTCCGGGAGCGCAGGTCCTCGACGCGGGCGTGCTGGCCCACGACATCGACGAAGCGTGCCTGGACGGCGACCGGTCGGCGGGCGCCTTCGGTTCCCGCGCGCACTGACCGGCCAAGCCGCACGGCTGTCCAGCGCAGCGCGAATATTCATCTCCCGAAAATCGTCGATGATTCCGGGAACGGCTCCGCCGTCCGGTGGCTCGTCATGGACATGAAGCGTCGGGAACTGCTGGGCCTGGGCGGTGTGGTGTTCCTCGCCGGGTGCACGTCGCCCCGCCCTGCCACCAAATCTCAGCCGGGGGGTCAGCCGGGGGAGCTGCTCGCCGTGTCCCTGCCTGACGGGCTGGCGGTGCTGGACTCCGGCACCGCCCGCCGGGTCGCGGGCGGCACGCTGCTGACCGGCAACCGACTGGTCGGCGTTGATACGGACGGCCGCGTCGTGGTCCGCGACGCGACGACCGGCGTCATTGTCACCGCGACCGCGGTGCGCGGCCGGATGCGGCTCGCGGCCGTCGCGCCGGATGCGAGCCTCGTCGCGCTCGTCGACGGCGACCCTGCGGGCCGCACCGAGACGACGATCGTGGTCGGGGGGCCGACCGGGGAGCGGCATCGCCTGACGCTTCCCGGGTTCGTCCAGCCCGAGGCGTTCTCCTCGAGCGGTACCTCGTTGTTCGTCCTCGACATGCTCCCGCCGGAGCATCCGGATCGGTACCGCGTGCGGGTGCTGGACCTCGCCGCCGGCCAGCTCAAGGCGTTGAACCTGCCCGGGGAGAACGCCGGGTTGAAGGTCCTCGTGCCGGAGGGCGCCGAGGAGGAGATGCGCGGCGAGGGCCGCCAGGCGGTGTTCGACCCGGGCCGGGAGCGGCTGTTCACGCTGTACAGCCACCAGCCCGACCACCAGCACGTGCGTGACCTGCTGCACCCGGGCGCCCGCGACGGCAAGCCCGACGTGCACGCGTTTGTGCACACCCTGAGCGTGCGGGACGGCTGGGCGGTCTGCGTGGACCTGCCCGCCGCCTTCGGCACCGGGCCGGTCGAGGGCCTGACCATCGCGCAGAGCGCCGAGGAGGTGTGGGTGGCCGACGCCGGCAAGGGGGTGGCCGCGGTGATCCACGCCGACGCTCTCGCGGTGATGCAGGAGCTGACCTTCGAACCGGTCACCGGTCGCGCCGCGCTCGCGGCCGGCGTCGACAGGATCCATCTCGCCGTGGGTTCGCGGGTCCTGGTCTTCGCCCGGGACACCAAGGCTCACGTGGCGACCTGGACCCTGCCCGCCGACGCACGGGGGATCGCGGTTTCGAGTCAGCATGTGTACGTCGGGCAGCCGGACGCCGTCCTGCGCATCGATCCCGCGACCGGCGCGGTCACCGGGACCGTCGGCGTGGCCGGACTCGGCGGCGTGGAGCGCGTCATCGCGTGACAACACCTGAGAACGAGCGCGCGAGTCCAGCTACGCCACCGAGATGACGACCTTGGCGCGCGCGTGCTCGATCTCGAGGTACCGCACCGCTTCCGCCGCCCGTTCGAGCGGAAAGGTGCGGTCGACGGCCGGCGTGATCTCGCCCGCCTCGAGGTGCTCGCGCAGCGTGGCGAGGCTCTGCGCGCTCGGCGGCACGTTGAGCAGCGGCACGACCCGCCGGTCGCCCATCTTCGCGGCGAGCGTCGCGCGGATCGTCAGCGCCATCGGCCCGAAGTACGACGGCCGCCCGCCGCCGGAGGTCCCGCCGCCGGACATCACGAGCCGCCCGTGCTCGGTCAGGACGCTCCTGAGCTCCCCGAGCGAGCGGTTCGCGACCAGGTCGAGCACGACGTCGTAGCGCCGCCCGCCCCGCGTGAAGTCCTCCCGCGTGTAGTCCACGACGTGGTCGGCGCCCAGCTCCGCGACGAGCTCGGCGTTGCGGGTGCTGCACACGCCGGTGACGGTGGCGCCGTAGGCCTTGGCCAGCTGTACCGCGAACGTGCCGACGCCGCCGGAGGCGCCGTTGATCAGCACGTGCTCCCCGGCCTTGACCTTCCCGGCGTCCCGCAGCGCCGCGAGCGCCGTCGTTGCGGCGAGGGGCACCGCGGCCGCCTGCTCGAACGTGAGCCCGGCGGGCTTGTGCCCGATCCAGGCGACGGGCACGCGGGCGTACTGCGCGAACGCCCCGTCGTCCTCGCGCAGGTCCCCGTACACCTCGTCGCCCGGCTCGTAGCCGGTCACGCCCGCGCCGACGGCCTCGACGACGCCGGCGAAGTCGCTGCCGCGCACCCGCTGCCGGGGACCGCTGCGCCCGAACATGGCGGGCATCGTGTACCGCGCGAGGCGGGGATCCCCGCGCATGATGTGCCAGTCCCGGGCGTTGACCGCGGCAGCGCGGACCCGGACCAGCACCTCCCCGTCGCCGGCCACCGGCCGCTCGATCTCCCGCAGCTCCAGCGTGTCCGCCGACCCGTACCGCTCCTGAACGATCGCCTTCATGCCATCGATGTTCGCCGCGCAGCAAGATCATCCTCATCGGAACATGGACCGCGATGTTCCCGTACTTTCGGCGCCGGCGGGTCAGCTGCGGGGCAGCACGGCGGTGACGGTCCAGCCCCGGCCGGGGCCGGGGCCCGCCTCGCAGGTGCCACCGACCAGGCCGGCGCGCTCGACCATCCCCGCGAGGCCGAAGCCCCCGCTCGACGCGGCGCGGGCCGGTGCCGCCTCGCCGTCGTCGGTGACCCGCAGGCGCACGGAGGAGTCGTCGGCGACCACGCTGACCTCGATGCGGGTGGCGTTGCGGGCGTGGCGGCGGGCGTTGGTGACGGACTCCTGGGCCAGGCGGTACAGCGCGGTTCCCACCGGCGACGGCAGGTCCTCGACGTCTCCCGTCACCGCCACCTCGACGGCGGGGCCGAGCACGTGCCGGCCGGCCAGGCCGTGCAGGTCGGCGACCCGGGGCGCCGGTGCCAGGTCGACCGGCTCGTCGGTGCGCAGCACCTTCACGATCCCGCGCATCTCGGCCAGGGCCCGCGACGCCTCCGCCTCGATGACCCGCAAGGCGTCGGTGGCCGCCGACGGGTCGCTCGCCGCGGTGGCCAGCCCCGCCTGCGCCCGGATGATCATGGCGGACACGTGGTGCGCGACGGTGTCGTGCAGGTCGCGGGCCAGGCGCTCGCGCTCGAGCAGCTTCACCTGGTCCAGCTCGCGCTGGCGGGCGCGCGTGCGGTAGCGCAGCGCCGCGCCGAGCGCCGTGACCGCGAACAGCACGCCGAAGGCGCCGAAGGCGTCGCTCCACGGCATGTACCCCACGAGCAGCGAGAACAGCAGCTTCGCGGCGATGATCGCGCAGCCGGCGAGCACCTCGCGGCCCGATCCCCAGCGCAGCAGCGCGTAGGCGAGGAACAGCACGTACACGAAGGCGTTGAGGCCCAGGTCGCGGCCGGTCACCAGCGGCGCGAGGCCGCACACGACGAACGCGATCGCGACCATCCGCAGCGGGTAGGTCCGCCGCCACAGCAGCGTCGGCAGCACGGCCAGGGCCACGCCGCCGGCGAACCAGCGCCACGGCAGGCCGGGCCGGGCGAGGACCTCGATGACGATCGCGAGCGCGAAGCCGCCGACGAGCACCCAGTCGCGCCACACCCGGGCGGGCGGGGCGGCCGGGCTCGGCTCGTCCCAGACGGAGCGCAGCAGGCCGGGCATCGCCTCCATCGTATGGTCCCGCCGGCCGCCGCGGATCCGACCAAAGTACGACCGGTCCCGGCCGTACGCGAGCACGGCCGGGACCGGGGGAGCGCCTACGGCGTGACGTCGGCGCTGTCGATGGCGATGTTCCAGCCGCTGCTCGCGGCGTTCTTCGTGCCGGTCACCCGGACGCGCAGCGTGTGCGGGCCGGCGGCGAGCACCGGGCTCGTCCACACGACGCCGGAGGCGTTGCGGGCGGCGGCGTAGTTGTCGACCAGGGTCTCCGCGCCGCCGTCCAGCGACAGGGCCATGATCTGCTGGTCGGCGTCGCGGACCGCGTGCAGCGCGACCCTCGTGCCGGTGAAGCTGAACGTCGCCGTCGAACCGGCCGTGAAGCTCCAGTTCGCGGTGCCGTTGAACATGTCCGGCACGCCGGTGGTCAGGCCCCAGCCCGAGCCGTAGGCGAACCTGGCGTCGGTGCCGTCGTACGTGGCGACGGCGGCCTGGGTGACGTCGGCGCGGTCCAGCGCGATGTTGATGCCGGAGCTGGCCGGGTTGCGCTGGCCGGTGTTGACGATCGTGACCGTGTGCGCGCCGGACGGCAGTGTCGCGCTGGTCCACACGACGCCGGAGGCGTTGCGGGTGGCGGCGTAGTTGTCGATCGTCACCGGCGCGCCGCCGTCGACCGCGACCGTCATGCGGCCCTGGTCGACGTCGCGCACAGCGTGCAGCGCGACCTGGGTGCCGGTGAAGCGGAACGTGGCGGTGGCACCGGCGACGTGGCTCCAGTTCGCGGTGCCGTTGAACATGTCGGGCACGCCGGTGGTGCGGCCCCAGTTGGCGTCGTAGGTGAAGTCGGCGCTGTCGGCGTCGACGACGAGCGGGCCGCCGGTGGTGCCGCCGTCCAGCGGCGTGCCCAGCGTGACGGTGTACGCGTCCGAGCCCGACGTCATTGGCACGGCGACGTTCAGCGCACCGCCGGTGACGGTCACGTCGCCGCTGCTGACGATCGCCGGACCGGTCAGCGGCGACTGGTTGGCGATGCGGGCCACGGTGACCCGGGCCTTGCCGTTGGTGACGAGCCACGACGGCACCCCGCGGATGGCGACCGTGGTGGTGCCGGTCTCGCCGGTCTGGTTGCCCAGCAGCGCGACCGCGCGCCCGGCGTTGCGATCGACGCTCGCCGCGACCCCGACGGCCCCCGAACCGGTGGCGGCGACGAGGTTGCCGGTCATCTGGGCGTAGGCGCGGTACGTCCACCACTGCCCGGTCGGCTGCCCGTTCCACAGCACGGAGTCGAGCGTGCCCGCCACGCAGCAGTCCGACCAGATGGCGTGCGCCGCCGCCGTGACGTTGGAGGCGGCCAGGCGGGACAGGAACCAGGCGAGGTACCCCGGCTGCTGTTGCTGCGAGAAGAGGTACTCGTCGATCGTCATCGGCAGCGCCGCGACCCCACGAGCGGACAGGATCGCGGCGGCGTCCGCGGAGTCGGCGAGGGGGTCGTTGCCGAAGTGCCAGTTGAGCACGTTGGGCAGGGTGCCGTCGGCCTTCGTGCGCGCCACCCAGGCGTCCAGCCAGCCGTGGTTGTAGCCGGAGTACGACGGGCCGACGATGACCGCGCCGGGGTCCAGGCGCCGGATCTCGTTCACCGCGGTGTTCCACATCCGGTAGTACTGCTCGCTGTTGACGCCGCGCGGCCAGAAGCCGGTGCCGTCGGGCTCGTTCCAGATGTCGTACTGCACCCGCGCCCCCGACGCCTTCACGTCCGTGACGAGCCGGGTGATGAACGAGCGCCAGTTGGTGCAGTCGCCGTTGTCGCAGGGGTACACCGTGTTCGCCGGCTGTTCGGTGTCGGCGCCCCACACGTCGGAGACGAGCAGGTGGTACGCGGCGTTGTACGGCGCGGCGGTGACCCGCCGGGCCTGCCCGATCGCGGAGTTGAGCCGCACCTGGTAGCCGGACCCGGCGGCGTAGCCGTCGCCGATCCAGCCGTGCCCGGCGATGCGGGCCCCGCCGCCGCGGAACAGCGTCGGGTGCAGCGGCTGCATGAGGGAGTCGGCGGGCCCGGAGCCGTCCTGGTTCAGGCCGTAGAGGAACCCGGAGCCGGCGAAGGTCGGCGCCTTGCCGACGGCGGACAGGTCGACGTTCACGGTGACGTCGGCGGCCTCGGCGGACGGCGTGACCATGAGCGGCACGGCGACCGTGGCGAGGCCGAGGAGCAGGACGGCGATGAGGCGGCCTGGCGGAGCTGCGCGGGACATCATTCCTCCTGAATGGGGAGACGTGCGTCGTCTCGTAGGAACAAGGGGATCTGGGCCAGCGGCGCGTCGACGCTGACGCGCTGCCCGCCCTCGAAGGTGGTGCCGGTGTCGGTGTGCGTCCAGCCGGCGCCGGCCGGGAGGTACACCTCGCGGTGGCGCGCGCCGGGCTCGAGCACGGGCGCGACGAGCAGGTCGCGGCCGAACAGGAAGGCGTCCTCGACGTCCCAGGCGTCCGGGTCGGCGGGGAACTCCAGCAGCAGCGGGCGCAGCAGCGGCAGCCCGCCGCGCAGCTGCTCGTGCAGGTAGGGGCGCAGCCGCTCGCGCAGGCGCAGGAACGCGGCCAGGATCTCGTAGGCCTCCGCGCCGTAGGACCACACCTCGTTCGGGCCGCCGCCGTCGCCGACGCCGGCCCGCTCGGTGCGCGGCTCGCGGTGGCCGTGCAGGCGGAACAGCGGGCAGAAGGCGCCGAACTGGAACCAGCGCACGAGCAGTTCCCGGTACGCCGGGTCGGCCGGGTCCCCGCCGTGGAAGCCCCCGATGTCGGTCGTCCACCACGGGATGCCGCTCATGGCGACGTTGAGCCCCGCCCGCACCGAGGACCGCAGCGCCGGGAACGTCGCCGGGATGTCGCCCGACCACAGCGCCGCGCCGTAGCGCTGCGAGCCGGCCCAGGCCGAGCGCACCAGCGTCAGGATCTCGGTCTCGCCCTGCTGGACCAGGTACTCGAACGCGCCCCGGGCGTGCTCGCGCGGGTAGAGGTTGGCGACCTCGGCGCCCGGCCCGGCCGACAGGCTCAGGTTGTGGAAGTGGCCCGGGCGCATCTCGGGCTCGCAGGCGTCGAGCCAGAACGCGCGGATGCCGTCCTTGCCGTACGACTCGTGCACCCGTGCCCAGAGGAACTCCCGCGCCCGGGGGTCGGTGGCGTCGTAGAACGAGACGCCGAGCGGCGCGTCGGTCTCGCCGTCGGGCCATTCCGCGTGTACGCCGCTGCCGTTGTCGGTCGCCACCAGCAGCCCGGTGTCGCGCATGGCGGCGTGGTTGGCCGACAGCGGGCTGACCGACGGCCACACCGACACCGCGAGCTCGACGCCCAGCGCCCGCAGCTCCTGCGTCATCGCCGCCGCGTCGGGCCAGTTGCCGGTGTCCCAGTCCCAGTCGCCGAGGTGGCGCCAGTGCAGGTAGTCGGCGACGATGACCGACAGGGGCAGGCCGCGGCGACGGTACTCCCGGGCGACCTCGAGCAGCTCGGCCTGGTCGCGGTAGCGCAGCTTGCTCTGCCAGAACCCGGAGGCCCAGGCCGGCAGCTCGGGCGCGGGCCCGGTCGCCTCGCCGTAGCGGCGCAGGATCTCGGCGGGCTCGCCGCAGGTGAGCCAGTAGTCGATCTGCGGCGCCCGGTCGGCGACCCAGCGGGTGCCGTTGGCGGCGAGCTCGACGCGGCCGACCGCCGGGGTGTTCCACAGCAGGCCGTAGCCGCGGCTGGACACGGCGAACGGGATGCTCACCTCGCCGTTGCGCTGCTGCAGCTCCAGCACCATGCCCTTCTGGTCGAAGCGGCCGTGGCCGTGCTGGCCGAGGCCGTAGAAGCGCTCGCCCTCGTAGGCGGCGAAGCGCTGCTCGACGCGGTGGCCCCCGCCGCCGGCGGGCTCGAAGTGGCGCGCGCCCGGCCACCAGAAGTGCGCCGGCGCCTCGCGCAGCAGTTCCTCGCCGGTGTCGGCGCGGCGCGCGGTGAGCAGCCCGGCGGGGCTCACCTCGACCCGCAGCCGCCCGTTGACTAGGGCACCGTCCACGATGGACGCGTCGGTCGGCGGGGGCGCGTCGAGCAGGGCACCGGGCCGGCCGGCGACGATGCGGTGCAGGCCCGCGCGCACCCGGACGCTGTCGGCGCCCCACGGCTCGGCGACGAGCACGTGGTGGCCGTGCCGCCAGGTCAGCTGAGTGGACACAGTGGACGGTCTCCTAATCCTTGACGCTGCCGCTGGTGATGCCGGCCGCGACGTACCGTTGCGCGACGACGAGCAGCGCGGCGACCGGCAGCGAGGCGATGACCCCGGTGGCCATGACGCTGTTCCAGTCGCTGATGTGCGCGCCGATGAAGCGGTAGATGCCGACGGTGATGGGGGCGGCCTCGTCGCGGGTGGTCAGGGTGACCGCGAAGAGGAAGTCCGCCCAGGCGAACAGGAACGAGAACAGCCCCGCGGTGATGACCGCGTTGCGGCTCACCGGCAGGATGACCGACCACAGCGTGCGCAGCGCCGAGGCGCCGTCCAGCTGCGCGGCCTCGCGGATCTGCGCCGGGATGCCGCCCATGAACGCGTGCAGGATCAGCACGGCGAACGGCACGCACAGCGTCGAGTCGGCCAGGATGAGCGCCAGCGGCGTGTCGAGCAGGAACAGCTCGTTGGCCGCGACGTAGAACGCGTTGGCCATCACGATGCCGGGGATCATCTGGGCCACGAGCAGCCCGAACAGCAGCGGCCGGCGCAGCGGCGCGCCGAGCTGGGCCAGGCCGAAGGCGGCCGGCACGGCGACGAGCAGCGTGACGCCGACCGTGCCCAGCGCGATGTACACACTGGTGATCAGATGCCGGCCCTGGCTGGACAGCGCATTGCGGTAGCCGTCGAGGGTGCCGTGGATCGGCAGCCAGGTCGGCGTCGGCTTGATGAGATCCGTCGACGGCAGCAGCGAGGCGTTGACCATCCAGTACAACGGGAACAGCATCACGGCGAGGACGACCACGCCGATGGCCGTGTTGAGCGCCCGCCTCACGACGAGCGCCGTTCCGCGCGCAGGTAGCCGATCGCGAACACCACGGCGACGACGATCAGCAGGTTGCCGACCGCGGCGCCGTGCCCGAACGCGAGCTGCTGGAACGACAGGTCGTAGGAGAAGGTCGTCAGGGTCTGCGAGGAGTCGGCCGGGCCGCCCTGGGTGAGCACCATGATGACGTCGAACACCTTCAGCGTGTAGATCAGCCCGAGCGTGAGCACGACCGACGTGACCGGGCGCAGCAGCGGGAGCGTGATGTGCCGGAAGCGCCGCCACGCGCCGGCGCCGTCGAGCTGTGCGGCCTCGTAGAGCTCGTCCGGGATGGACTGCAGCCCGCCGTACAGGATGACCATGTTGAACGGGATGCCGACCCAGATGTTGACCAGCGTGACGGCGGTGAGCGCCACGCTCGTGCTGGCCAGCCACGGCACCGGCTCGTCGATGAGGTGCAGGCTCAGCAGCGACCGGTTGAGCACGCCCGAGTCGGTCTCGAGGATCCACCGCCACGCCGTGCCGGACACCACCAGCGGCAGCAGCCACGGCACCAGCAGCAGCGAGCGCAGCACGCCGTTCAGCGGGAAGTTGCGCCGGAAGAAGACCGCCAGGGCCAGGCCGATGCCGAACTGGAACAGCAGCGACCCCGCGGTGAACAGCACGGTGTTGGTGACGGTGCCGGCGAACGCCGGGTCGCGGAGCACCTCGCGGTAGTTCCGCAGCCCGGCGAACGGCGCGACGCCCGTGTAGAAGGACGAGACCGTGAAATCCTGGAAGCCCATCCGCACGTTGGTGGCGAGCGGGTACAGGTAGAACACGATCAGGTACAGCCACGCCGGAGCGACGAAGGCCAGTCTGCGCAGGTTCATTGCTCGGAGGTCATCCGGCGGCCGACTGCGCGGCCTTGAGGGCCTCCTCCGGCGACTTGCCGCCGGCCAGGCACGCCTGGATCGCGTTGAACAGCGCCTCGCTGACCTTCGGGTAGGCGGTGCCGAGCTCGGCGGTGCGCGCCTGCGCGGTGGCGACCTCCTCGACGAACGCCGAGAGCTGCGGGTCGCTCTGCGCGAGCTGCTGCGCGGCGGCCTGGTTGCTCGGGATGTAGCCGGCCGCCTTCGACCACTCGAGGCTCTTGTCCTGGCTCAGCAGGCACTTGAGCACCGACAGCGCCTTGGCCTCGCGCTGCGGGTTGCTGTGCCCGACGGTCCACATCTCGCCGCCGAGCGGGGTGACCGGCTTGGCGGTGGGCGAGGGGATCGGGATGGGCACGATGCCGAACTTGAGATCCGCCTTCTTGTTCAGCGTCGGCAGCTGCCACGGCCCGTTGACCATCATCACCGCGTTGCCGGCCATGAACTGGTCGTTGACGTCGGCCTGGGTCCAGGTGACGACGGACTTCGAGGCGGCCTTGGCCTCCACGAGGTCCTTCCATAGGGCGAGGGCCTTGACCGCCTCGGGGGAGTCGAGCTTGGACAGGCTCGCGCCGGCGGTCCAGAAGAACGGCTCGAACTGGAAGCTGCCCTCCTCGGTGCCCACGGCGGAGAAGGCCATGCCGTAGCGGGTGCCCTTGGTGAGGGCCTTCGCGGCGGCGGTCAGCTCGTCCCAGGTCTTCGGCGGCTGCAGGTTCGCCTGGGTGAAGAGGTCCTTGTTGTAGTACAGCGCGAGGCCGTTGACGCCGGGCGCGATGCCGTAGGTGTCGCCCTTGTACTTGCCGGCGGCCACGATCGACGGGTAGAGCCCGTCGGTGGACAGGTCCTTGAGCGGCACGAGGCCGCCGGTGGCCGCGAGCTGCGGCAGGTCGGGGTTGTCGACCAGGGCCAGGTCCGGCAGCGAGCGCGAGGAGGCCTGCTGCAGCAGCTTCGGCATGAACTGGGCCCGCGGGACCTGCTGGTGCTGGACCTTCACGCCGACCTGTGCGCCGCACTCGTCGAGCAGCTTCGGCAGCTGCGTGTTCTGCGGCGCGGCCTCGTAGTAGTCGATCTCGGTCAGGGTGTTGTTGTCGTCCTTGGTACTGCCGGTGCCGTTGCCGCACGCGGCGAGCGCGACGGCGGTGAGGGTGACGGCGAATGCGGCGGCGAGCTTTCTCATCTCGGGGTGCGCCTTTCTGTTTGTCGAACTGATTCGACAAATCACAAGGGGTGTTGGGGCTGGTTTGGCCGGTTTTCTCAGCGAACCTTGAGCACGGGGGCCAGCATCGTGACGGAGGGCTGGACCTCGTTGTTGAGCAGCCCGGCGAGGCGCTGCACCGCGGTGCGGGCGAGCTCCTCCACCGGCAGCGACACCGAGGTGACCGGCGTGGCGAGCCGGTCGACGGCGTCGTCGGGGCAGATGGCGACGATGTCGACGTCGGGCCGGCCGAGCCCGGCGAGCCGGTCGACGACCAGCGGCAGCGCCCACTCGTTGTAGACGACCATCGCGGTGATGTCCGGGTCGCGGCCGAGTAGTTCGCTCAGCGCGTCGACGACCCCGCCGGCCGAGGGCAGGCAGGACGTCCAGGTGGCCTGTGCGCCCTGTTCGCGCAGTGCGTCGAGGGCCCCGTCGCGCGCGTGCGCGGCGTACGCGACGCCGCGCCGGTACGTCTCCGGGTGCTGGCCGAGGAAGCCGACGTGGGCGTGTCCGCGCTCGAGGAGGTGCTCGGCGGCGGCGCGCCCGCAGGCGGCGAAGTCGAAGTCGACGTACGGCAGGCCGTAGGGGTTGTCCGGCGTGCCGACGAGGACGGCGGGGCACTTCAGGGAGCGCAGCAGCTTGGCCCGGGGGTCCTTGTGCTGCACCTCCATCAGCATCACGCCGTCGACGGCCGCGGTGCCGACGGCGTCGCGGATCGCGGACGCGCCGTCGTCGTCGGTGAGCATGAGCAGCTTCAGCCCGGCGTCCTGGGCCGCGGTCAGCGCCGCCCACACGTAGGGCATCTGGACCTGGTTGTGCGGCCCGTGCACGAGCGGCAGCGCCATGGCGATGACGCCGGTGCGCTTGGTGCGGATCGAGCGCGCCCCGGCGTGCGGGCGGAACTGAAGCTCCGCGATGCTCGCCTCGACCCGGGCGATCGTCTCGGCCGAGATGGACCGGTTGCCGCTGAGCACGTAGGAGACCGTGCTGCGCGACACGCCGGCGTGCTTGGCCACGTCCGCGATCGTCACTGCCATTGCCCGAGTCTCCTCCTCCCACTCACCGCTGTCCGCCCCGGGTCTCGCGACCGTTCGCACCCGTACGGTCTGGGGCACTTCGCCTTCGAATCAGTTCGACGATGATGTCGAATCAGTTCGACGCGTGGACCGTAACATCACCGGTGTGCGTGAGCAAGAGGCGCTGGGCGCGAGAGCGGGGCGCGCGAGCGAAGCGCGCCGGGCTGGGCAGTAGCGCCGGGCTGGGGCAGTAGCGCCGGGCTGGGACAGTAGCGCCGGGCTGGGACAGTAACGCCCGGGCACGAGCGAAGCGCTCGGCCCGGCCGCTCGGGCGCCGCCACGGTGGGGCGGCGCCATGTGGTCGGTCGGCTCGTTTGGCGCGCGTCGAGGCCGGCGCCGGCGAGCGCGCTTCGGAATGCGCGCCCAAGCGCCGCGTCCCGAAGCGCCGCATGCCTCGGACAGCGCGGCCTGAAGCGATGCGCGGGCGGTTTCGGGTTACGGGACGGTTTTCTCGATCGCGGCCGGGCCGAGCCGGTCGAGCTCGAGCTGGGCGCGGCGGATGTTCTTCGGTGTCGGGTCGTGGCCCTCGGCCGCGGCGAGATCCTCCGCGGTCCACTCCTGGTCCGCCCCCGTGCGGGCCTCGTGCCGGCCATTGGCGTCCACGGTGCGGGCCGCTGCCGGGACGCCCGAGATGATGGGTGTGTTGTCGTCCATGCCCACCCCCGTACCCACCTGCGACGCGCCTAAGCCCGGCCGGCGCGCAGCCTGCGGCCTCGCGCACGGCCGGATGGCGGAGCGGTCAGGGGCAGGCGGCGGCGAGGGTGTGGAAGCGGTCCTTGGCCCAGCGCGCCGACCCGGCCCGGTTGACGATGAGCAGCTCGTCGGCGACCGGCGCGCCGCCCGGGCAGAGCGCGTCGTCCAGGCGGCGGTGGTGCTCGGGCGCCTGGTAGAACGCCTCGAGGCCGGCGCGGTCGAGGTTGTGCTCGGGGCCGGTCGGCTCGAGGTAGAGCACGGCGGTGGTGGCCGGCCCGGGCGGGGCCTGCGCCGGGTCCGGCAGGATCCGGTAGGCGCGCTGGTTGGTGACGTCCGTCAGCGCCGCGCCCGCGCCGCCGAGCCGGACGTGCGCGGCGGGGTCGGCGCGCAGCAGCGACGCGGTGAGCTCCACCGCGCGGCGCGCATCGCGCTGGCCGAGCCGGGCGGCGAGGTTGGCCGGGTCGTCGAGCCGGCCCGAGGCGACGATCGCCTGCAGGTCGGGCAGCAGCCGGTCGGCGACGAGCCACTCGAGCGCCCCGACCACCTGCGACGGCTCGTCGGCGCCGAGGCTCGTGCGGCCGCGGGTCATGAGGTCGGCGGCGGCCAGCAGCTGCTGCTGCAGCGCCGGGTCGAGCTCGTTGACGACGGGGGACTGCGACGGGTCGACGCCGAGCGCCACCAGGCGCTTGCGGGGCGCGGGGTCGGGGCCGTCCAGCGTCGGGCTGTACACCTGGACGGAATAACGCACCGAACCAGGGTTGGCGAACGTCATCACCGGCGTGGTGGCCCAGGCGCCGGGCTGTAGCGCGCCGAGCGGCACGGTGCGCACCTGCGTGCCGGGCGCGACGCCAGCCAGGACGGTCGCCTCGGCGGTCGCCGTGCCGACGTTGGTCACGGTCACGCTCCAGACGCACTGCGACGACTCGCAGGCGGGCGCGTTGGCCCGGATCGCCCAGCGGGGCGCGGCGGTCACGCCGACCTGGAACTGCGACACGCGCTCGGGTGCCGCCGGCGGCGCGGCCGAGGGGGCCGGCGCACCGGCCGAGGTCAGCCCCGCGGCGGCCGGCGTCAGCAGCTCGGCGACGGCGGCGCGGGCCTGCGCGAGCGCGTCGCCGTCGGGCTCGGCGAGCGCGATGGCGACCTGCTGCCCGCCGCCGGACCGGCCGGCCGGCTGCAGCGGGCCGTTGTCGGTGAGCGGGCCGCCGAGCCAGACCACCGACGGCGGGGAGGTCTTCGTGACGGCGACGGTCCAGTCGTGGTACTGCACGATGTCCGCCGCCCGCCCGCGCCAGTCGACGGCGCCGATCGTCTTCGGATCGACCCCGGACACGGCCGAGTCGATCGACCCGGCGAGGGCCCGCGGGGTGAGCGCGAGGCCGATGCCGATCGGCAGCGCCACGCCCGGCTCGGGCTCGATCCACCGACCGGCGAGCCCCGACAGCTTCTCCGGCGCCCGGCGCGACCACCAGGCGGCGTCCGCCCGCACGTACGTGTGCAGGCCGCTGTTGCGCACCTCGGCCCGCCCGCCGCCGGGGTCGGTGATCGTGCCGCTGCCGGTGCCGTCGGAGGTGAACGTGAGGTCGGCGTCGACGGCCTCGCCGTCCGGGCCCGCGAAGGTCAGCTGCAGGCCGACCCCCGGCGCCGCGGCGAGGGCGCGCACGGCGTCCTCGACGGCCTGTGCCGCCGGGCCGCCGCGGTCGCGGACGGCGAGCGCGACGCCCACGCCGACCACGGCGATCATGATGAGGGCCGCCGCGAGCAGCCCGATCAGCACGCTGCGGCGCTCCGAGTGCGGCGGCGGGGCGGCCGGCGGCTCGGGCTCGCGGTGCGGCTCCGGCTCGTCCGGCGGTTCCTGCGGCCGTTGCGCCTCCGGGCTCGGCCGGGGGTCCGCCCAGGGCGACGGTGCGCCGAAGGGGTCGTCGGGCCGCCGCGATGGCCGGTAGACGGGCGCCGCCCAGTCTTCGGTCATCGCGGCTCCCCCTATGACGTTACGGACGGTCGTCGATCGACGACCGTCCGATCGTACGTCACCCGGTTGGGGCTCAGGCGGTGGCGAACATCGCGTAGAGCGCGGCCGGCGCGTTGACCGCCCCGGCCGGCTTGGTGATCGCCTTGACCGAGTCGAAGCCGCTGATCACCAGGTCGACGGTGAGGCCGGGGTCGATGCCGGTGCCGTCGAGCTTGAGGGCGGTCAGGCGCCCCTGCTCGTCGATGGTGGCCGTGAACGGCACGGCCTTGGCCTTGTCGCCGACCTTCTTGACGAGCTCCGCGTCGGGCGCCACCAGGCTCTCGGTCGCAGTGACGTCGACCACGCCGCTGAAGTGGGTGGCGTCGGCCTGCTTCACGTCGGAGGCGCCCTGCAGCATGCCGGCGGTGCCGATGGCCGGGTTGCCCTCGGTGTCGATCGGCAGCTGGGTCTTGTCCTCGACCTTGGTCGTGTCGATGTGCATCCACTTCGTCTTGGTGATGCTGAGCTGCTTGTTCGCCGCCGCGCCGAGGTCGGCCTTGAGCCACACGTCGGGCGCGATCACGGTGTACGCGAGCGAGATGGTCTGCCCCTCCACCTTGCCGCTGAGCTCGACCAGCGCCGCCTTGGTCTTCGCGTCGACCCGCCCGCCGCCGGACATGCCGGCCTGCTTGATCGTGAAGTTGAACGAGGCGGTGTCCAGCGTCTGGACCGCCTTGAGCAACACGTCCTTCGGGGCGGGCGCGGTGGAGACCGCGGCGCCGGGCGCACCGGTGCCCTCGGCCGGGTCCTCGCCGCCGCACGCGGCCACGCCGCTCGTCGCCAGCACGGCGATGAGCAGGACGCGCAGGTACTTCATGCTGCCTCCCTGGTAGCGGCGCACCGCACTCGCCTGGCGGCGCAGCCTGTGGGAGGCTACCGGTCCGCCCTTCGGGCCCGTTGCGCCCGCCCACCCGCTGGACTCGCGGAACGCCTCCGCCGTTCGGCTGTCCCGGGGCGCCGGGTAGGTTTCACGGCCTCCGGGGTCCGCACCGGGTCGTCAACGCCGGCGGCACGATCGTCAACCCGAACTCGGGCAAGTGCCTCGACGCGTCGGGCCGCGGCACCGCCAACGACACGCAGCTGCAGACCTGGGACTGCTACGTCGGCGGTACCCAGTCCAACCAGGTGTGGACCATACGCTGAGGTTCGCGGGGTTGTGGGCCTACGCGCCGGTCGCCGGCGCAGGGCCCGCGCTGAGCCCGCACACCGGCGTCGTGGCTCACGACCGAGGACGGGCGGGTGCGCCGGCACGCGCGGTGAGGTGGGCCACGAGGTCGTCGGGCCGGCTCAGCGCACCGAGGTGCCCGCCCGGGATCGGCTCGGCCGGCAGGCCCAGGCGCTCGCGTGCGAGGCGCGTCTGGTACTCCAGCGGGAACAGCCGGTCCTCGCGCCCGCTCAGCACCCGGGTCGGCACGTCCGGCCAGGCGTCGAGGGGCCACGGCTCGCCGAACGGCGTGCCCGACTGCGCCGGCTCGTGGCGCATCGCCTCAGCGGTCACGTCCGCCGGCACGTCGTGGAAGAAGTGCACCAGCAGGTCGAACTCCGCATCCGGGCCGCGGCCCTCGCGCACGTCGAGGGCCCGCCGGGCGGCATCCTGGCCGGTGTTGGCCCAGTAGTCGCCGGGCGTCTCACCCGGGACCGGGATCATGGCGTTGACGAGCACGATCGCCGACACCGGCAGCCGGTCGCAGGCCAGCGGCGCGCTCATCCCGCCCATCGACTGCGCGACCAGCACCACGTCGTCGCGGTCACCGGCGGCGGCGACGATGGCGTCGGCATACTGCGCCAGGCCCGCCGTGTCGTCCGCGGCCGGCAGCTCGACCGCGACCGCGTCGTGGCCGAGGCCGCGCAGCAGCGGCACGACCCGGTGCCAGTACCACGCCTGGCCGCCCGCGCCCGGCACCAGCACGAACGCCGTCATGACCGCGCACCGGACGCGGCGGCCCGCAGCGGCCCGGGCACACGCGTGGTGAAGTCGAGCACGCCCACCCACGACGGGCGCAGCGCGATGCGGGCCATCCGGGTGCCCGGGTGGTCCACGGCGGCCACGTTGGCCGCGCCCTGTTCCGGCCCGTAGTAGCGCCGGTGCGCCAGCACGTACTCCGGCACGATCCCTTCGACGTCGGTGACCTCGGCATCGCCGCGCAGCAGCAGCACCTCGGGCGGGGGCCCCGCCGCGTCGATCGTCACCGCGACCGCCGGCCGGGCCCGAAGCGCGGCGATCTTCCCCGCCCCGGCGAACGTCGACATGACCAGCTCCTCGCCGGTCCAGTGGAACATCATCGGCATCACCCGGGGCGTGCCGTCGCCGGCCACGTAGGCGAGCCGGGCGAGCTCGCTCGACGCGAGCAGCCGGACCGCGACCTCGTGCTCCAGCAGCCCTAGCGATCCTTGCGGAAGTCCCGTCATCGCTGCATCTCCGGTCATCAGTGCGATTTTAGTACCGTTAGGTGCGATGCTAGTACACTCGTGTCCGTGGCGCGAACCTATGACGACCCCTGCGGGCTGGCCCGGGCCCTCAACCTCGTCGGCGACCGCTGGGCGCTGCTGGTCGTGCGGGAGCTGCTGCTCGGCCCGAAGCGCTTCGGCCAGCTGCGCCGCGGGCTGCCTGGGGCGAGCCAGAGCATGCTGACCAGCCGCCTGACCGAGCTCGAGGAGGCGGGCGTGCTGCGCCGTTCCTACTTCGGGCCGCCGACGGGCGCGTGGGCGTACGAGCTGACGGGGGTGGGCCGTGACCTCGAGCCGGCGCTGCTCGCGCTGGCGCGGTGGGGCAGCCGCACGGAACTGTCCTCGACGACCGAGCTGAGCGTCGACGCTCTCGCCCTGGCGATGCGCACGACGTTCGCCGCCGCGCCGGCGGCCGGCCTGACGACCCGCGTGGCGCTGGTCCTGGACGGCGACCCGCTGCTGTGCGAGATCGCCGGCGGCGCGCTGCGGATCACCCGCGCCGAGGCGCCCGCCGCGATGCTCGACGCGGACGCGACGGTCGAGACGACGGCCGCGACCTGGCGCTCGCTGATCTTCGCCGGCGCGTCGCTGCCGGCGGCGGAGCACGACGGTTCGATCGAGGTGCGCGGCGACCGCAGGATGGTCGCCGACATGGTGACCCTGTTCCCGCGCCCGGCACCGCACGCGGTCGTGTGACGGACGCAGAACGGCCCCGGCCGGGATGGCCGGGGCCGTAGTGCTTCAGCCGATCGTCACCCCTTGATCGCCGGGCAGTACTTCGCCGCGTCCTCGCCCGCCGCGTCGAGCTTCTGCTCGTAGTCCGGGTCGTCGACGGCCTCGAGGGTGAGCAGCTTCGAGACGGTCGCGACGAACCCGTCGATCGCCGCCCGCGCCTTCGGGTCGGCGGCCTTGGCGGTCTCAGCGCCGACCGCCTTGGTGAGCCGCGCAATGAACGCGTCGGCCTCGGTCCTGGCCTTCGCCTTCTCGGCCTCGTCGTTGTCCATGTTCGCCGTGGCCAGCCTGAAGCCGATGTTGGCGAGGTTCATCTTCTCGTTGTCGAGGATGGCGACGACCTTCGTGCACATCTCCTCGGTGCTGACGCCGTCGCCGTTGCCGGCCGCGCCCGGCGTGCCGGTGCCGCCGGCCGCCGCGGACGCCCCGCCGCTGGTCCCCGCCGAGGCGGCCGAGCCGCCCGCCTTCTTCTCATCCGCGTCGTCCGCGCCGCACGCCGCGCTCAGCCCCGCCATCACGGAAAGGGTCATGATCGTCAAGATCCGTCGAACCAGCATGGAGCTCCCCATTCTCCTGGTGGTCAAGGTCAACAGAGCATAGACGCAGAGGATCGTGCGCGGGTGGCCGGATTGTTCAACGATCCTGCATTGTGCGATGCTGCTGTGCGTGACGCGAGCTGCCGCTGCGGATGACTGGACCCTCAGGCTGGCCGACGACCGCGCGCAGCTGGACCGCGGCGGCTACGGCGAGCGGGTCGCGGAGGTGCTGCGCGACCGCATCACCGAGGGTGTCTTCCCGCCCGGCACCAGGCTCAGCGAGGAGGCCCTGCGCGAGGCCCTGGGCGTCTCCCGCAACACCCTGCGCGAGGCCTTCCGCCTGCTGTCGCACGAGGGACTGCTGACACACGAGTTCAACCGCGGCGTGTTCGTGCGGGAGCTGACCGCCGAGGACGTGCGCGACCTCTACGCGATCCGCCGCATCCTGGAGGGCGCCGCGGTGCGCGGCGTCGCCTCCGCCCCGCCGGGCGCGGTCGATCGCATCCGCGAGGCGGTCGAGTCGGCCGAGGAGGCCGCCCGGCGCGGCGCGTGGGTGGAGGTCGGCACCGCGAACATGCGCTTCCACCAGGCAGTGGCCGGCCTGGCGGGCAGCCGCCGCGTCAGCGAGACGGTACGCCGCCTGCTCGCCGAACTGCGCCTGGTCTTCCTCGTGATGTCGGCCCCGCGCGAGTTCCACGAGCCGTACCTGCGCACGAACCGTGCGATCTACGAGATGCTGGCCGCGGGTAAGGCGGCTGAGGCCGACGAGGCGCTGGCGGATTACCTCGATGCTGCCGAGGAGCAGTTGCTGGCCGTTTTTGATCGATGAGGGCGGCTGCTCGCGCTGGCTGGGCCTTCTTGTGGGCGCTTCGCGCGGTGGTTGCGCGCTCTTGTGGGCGCTTCGCGCGGTGGGTGCGCGCTCTTGAGGGCGCTTCGCGCGGTGGTTGCGGTCTCCTGAGGGCGCTTCGCGCGGTGGGTGCGGTTTCTTGTGGGCGCTTCGCGCCTTAGTCGCGGTTTTTCTTCTTGCCTGGCGCTCGCTTCGCTCGGGGCGCGCGTGGGGGCTTCGCCACCCCACACCCCCCATGGCCGCTGCGCGGCCACTTTCTTCCGCGCTTCGCGCCCGTGGCCTCCTGGTTGCGGTCTTTTGTGGGCGCTTCGCGCAACAGGGGTCTCCTGTGGCGCTTGCGTGCTGCTGGCTGTTTGTGTCCGAGAAAGATCGCGGGCGCTGGCGACTGCGCGCGGGGTGGCATAGATGGTCTTGGGTTTGCCTATTGCTGGATCGTTGAACAATCCTCTACCTTCGTGTGAAGTAGCTCTCACGATCCGTTAGGGGCCCACCATGGCAAAGCGGACAATCGAGGCATCACGCAATGCGGCGGCGCCGAAGCGTGTTGTGCTGGCGGCGCTCGTGGGGACGTCGCTGGAGTGGTACGACTTCTTTCTGTACGGGTCGGCCGCGGCGTTGGTGTTCGGCAAGTTGTTCTTTCCCTCGTTCGCCTCTGTGACCGCCACGCTGCTGGCCTTCGCCACCTACGCGGTCGGGTTCGTGGCGCGGCCGCTCGGGGGCATCGTGTTCGGGCACTTCGGCGACCGTGTCGGGCGCAAGGGCGTGCTCGTCGTGACGCTGGTGCTCATGGGGGGCGCGACGTTCGCCATCGGGCTGCTGCCGACGTATGCGACCTGGGGAGCCGCGGCGCCGATGCTGCTGGTCGCGCTGCGGTTCCTGCAAGGGCTCGGGCTCGGCGGCGAGTGGGGCGGGGCCGTGGTGATGACGATGGAGCACGGCGGCGAGGCCAAGCGTGGGCTCAACGCGTCGTGGCCGCAGGTTGGGGTACCGGCGGGAAACCTGCTCGCGGCCGGAGTGCTGTGGGTGCTCAACGCGACGCTGTCCGACGCGACGTTCCTGTCGTGGGGGTGGCGCGTGCCGTTCCTGCTGTCCGGGGTGCTCGTCGGCGTCGGGCTGTGGATTCGCGTCGCGGTCGCCGAGTCGCCGCGGTTCGCCGAGGTCGAGGGGGTCTCGGCGACCGCGCGGATGCCGCTGGTCGAGGTGCTCGCCCGGCATCCGCGCAGCCTGCTCGTGGCCATGGCCGCGCGGGTCGGCACCGACGTGGCGTTCTATACGTTCACCTTGTACGTGCTGACGTACGTGACCGGGACCGTGAAGCTGCCGCGCGACTACGCGCTCTCGGCGGTGCTGGTCGGCTCGGCCGTGCAGCTGGGGCTCATCCCGCTCTTCGGCGCGCTGTCCGACCGGGTCGGGCGCCGGCCGGTGTACGCCGCCGGCGCGGTCGTGGCCGCGCTGTGGGCGTTTGCGTTCTTCCCGCTGCTCGACACCGGCAACCGGGGCGCGATCGTGCTGGCCGTCGTCGTGGCGCTCGTCGCGCACGCGGCCATGTACGGGCCGCAGGCCGCCTTCGTGGCCGAGCAGTTCTCGACGCGGTTGCGCTACTCGGGCGCGTCGATGGGGTACCAGATCGCGGGCATCTTCGGCGGCGCCCTCGCGCCCATCATCGCCGTCAAGCTCGTCGCGGCCACCGGCAGCGCGCTGTCCGTGTCCGTCTACGTGCTGGTCGCGCTGCTGGTGACCGGCGTCGGGCTGGCGTTCGCCCGGCCCGGGCCCGGGCCCGAGCCCCAGGAGCAGGAGCAGGCGGTCGCGGAACCGGGCCGGGCGGTCGCCGGGGCCACTCCATGACCCGCGGGCGCGTTGCGGTCGCGGGCGTGCTCGCCCTGGCCGCGGTCGCCGGCGCCTACGTGTGGCTGCGCCCGGGGCGGGCCGACGGCAACCTCGGCCGTGACGACTGCGTGCAGATCGAGGTGAGCTCCTCGACCGAGAAGGCCGACCTGCTCGCCGAGCTGGCCGCGCGGTACAACACGGCCGGGCGCACCTTCGGCGGGCGCTGCGCCGGCGTCTCGGTGCACAAGAAGACCTCGGGCGCGGCCATGGAGGCGCTCGCCGCGGGCTGGGACCCGGCCCGCGACGGCGGCCCGGTGCCGCAGGTGTGGGCGCCGTCGTCGTCGCTGTGGCTCGGGCTGCTGCGCGAGCGCGGCGTCGATGGGGCGGCGCCGCTCGCGGAGGACGCGGACGAGGCCGGCGAGGTGCCCTCGATCGCGCAGAGCCCGCTGACGATCGGCATGCCGCAGCCGATGGCCGAGGCCCTCGGCTGGCCCGAGCGGCGGCTCGGCTGGGCCGACGTGCTCGCCCTCGCCGGCGACCCGCGCGGCTGGGGCGCCTACGGGCACCCGGAGTGGGGGCGCTTCACCCTCGGCAAGGACAACCCGCACCTGTCGACGTCGGGCCTGGCGGCCACCGTCGCGGCGTACTACGCGGCCAGCGGCAAGTCCAGCGACCTCACCGTCGATGACCTGCGCCGGCCCGCGGTCGCCGACTTCGTGCGCGGCGTCGAGGCGAGCGTCGTGCACTACGCCGACGACGCCGTGCGGTTCCTCGGCAACCTCGCCGAGGCCGATGCGCAGGGGCGCTCCACGTCCTACGTCAGCGCCGTCGCCATGCAGGAGCAGCTGCTGTTCCTGTACGACGAGGGCGCGCCGGACGGCGACCCGGCGCAGATCGGCAAGGGGCGCCGGCCGCGCGTGCCGCTCGTCGCCGTGCACCCGCGCGACGGCACCCTGATGTTCGACCACCCCTACGTCACGCTCGCCTCCGCCACGCCCGACCAGCGGGCCGCGGCCGGCGACTTCCTGCAGTTCCTGCGCCAGCCCGCGCAGCAGGAGCGCTTCGCCGCCACCGGGTTCCGCGACTACCAGGGCCGGGCCGGCGCCGCGCTGTCGGCGGCCATCGGGCTGCCCGGCGGCCAGCCCGACCTGTCGCTCATCGACCCGCCGGCGCCGACGGTGCTGTCGCAGATGCTGGCCGGGTGGGACGACCTGCGCAAGAAGGCCCGGGTGCTGCTCGTCATCGACGTGTCCGGCTCGATGGACGAGCCGGCCGGCGGGGGGCGGAGCCGGCTCGAGGCGGCCAAGCAGGCGGCGATACAGGGCCTCGCGCGGCTGCATGCGGACGACGAGGTCTCGCTGTGGAAGTTCTCCACGGCGGAGAACGGGGCCAGGCAGCCGTACGACGAGATCGTGCCGTTCGAGCCGATGCGCGCCGGCCAGGAGCGGCTGCAGGCCGCGATCGGCGCGCTGCACCCGGAGGGCGGCACGGCGCTGTACACGACCGTCCGTGCGGCACAGCAGAGCATGGTCGCGCAGTACCGGCCGGACCGGATCAACGCGGTGGTGATCCTGACCGACGGCAAGAACGAGTACCCCCGGGACAACGACCTCGCCGCCCTGCTCCGCGACGTCAACGCGGACGACATGGAGCACTCGGTGCGGGTCTTCGCCATCGCCTTCGGCGACAAGTCCGACCTCAAGACCCTGTCGGCCATCGCGAAGGCGTCGCGGGCGGCGGCGTACGACGCCCGGAACCCGTCCAGCATCAACGACGTGTTCGTGTCGGTGCTCAGCAACTTCTGATGGCATTCGGAAACGCTTGACACCGGCGGTGTATCGACGTAGAACAATGCGAGAGCGCTCTCTCGTGCACGCCCGGGCCGGCCGCCACCGGTCCGGGCGCGCGGTTTCGCCGCGTCAGGCGGCGGCGTAAGGGTTCGCCGTGTAGGTCCGCGACAGGTTGCCGGGCACGGTGAAGTAGGCCGCGGCCACGTGCGCCGGGTCGGTCGCGAGCCCGCGGGTCCGTTGCGCTCAACGTGGATGAGCGGTGAACACCTCGTGGAGGATGTCGACGTACACGCCGTGCCCGGACGCGCTCGGCCAGTCCGTCGTGGACTCCACCGACGTGCCCTCGCCCCACTCGTTGTACGTCGTCACGAGCTGGAACGAGGCCTTCGACGTGGCGACGGTGGTCGCGTCGCGGCGGAAGCGCTGCGGGTCGCGGGCCAGCAGCGGGGTGCCGGTGTCGTTCTTCCAGAAGCCCGGCGAGCACACCGCGGAGTACCCGTTCTGCACGTCCAGCCCGCCGCCGGGCGCGTACTGGTGCCAGCCGTCGGGCTGGTTGCGGCAGTCGCGGTACCCGCCGAAGACCTTCAGCACCACGTAGAAGCCGGCGGTGTTCGCGGCCTTCCAGCGGTCCACCATCGAGCAGCCGTCGGTGCCGTCGCCATAGGCGAAGATGACCGGCCTGCCGTTCACGTGGAGAAAAGCCGGGCTCGAGGTGTACTTCCCGAGGTAGGCCAGGTCGGCGGCGAGCGTGGCCGAGGACGGGTCGCCGAAGCCCTCGTTCTCGTAGTAGACCGTCCACGCGAAGTGCAGCCGCTCGGCCTCCTTGAGCAGCACGGCGAAGCGGCGGTCCTCGCGCTTGCCGGCGCCCCACCACGAGGCGATCCCGGCCTGCAGCCCCGCGTACTGCATGTCCGCGATCTGCCGGTCCACCACCTTGGCGTCGTCGCCGTTGTACTGCCCGGCGCTGGGCGTGTAGTGGCTGCCGTTGTTGGCAAAGTTCTCCGGGTACCACGGGTAGTAGAACGTCGCCCGCAGCGGCAGCGAGACGCTCGCCGCCTTCGCGCTCGCCGACGGCGACGCCTTGTGCAGCCCCGCGTTCGTCGACGGTTCGGACCCGCCGAGCCCGGCGAAGGTGTCGGCGTCGATCGAGCCGCTCGCGGACGCCCCGGCGTCGGGCGGGGCCCCGGTGGCCTTGGCGGAGCAGGCGGCGAGCCCGAGGAGCGCGGCGAGGATCGCGGCGGCCCGGAAGATGCGCGTCACGGCCGGGAGGTTAGCTGCCGCACCCGGCGGCGGGCCTTAACACCGATTGAAATCCGGCTTTGGTCACATCGGGGAGGCGGGGCCCGGGGCCGCCGCAGCCCCGGGCCCGTCCCGTTCAGTACGGGTAGCGCTGCCCGCGGCCGGCCGCGTGCACGCCCGCCGGGTTGCTCGGCAGCCCGTCGAGCAGGGTCTCGAGCCGCTTCACCATCGGGTCGTCGGCGTCCGCGTCGTAGTCGTCGGGGCGGGTCGCGTCCCGGCCGGTGCGCACTCCCAGCAGCCGCAGCACGATCGTGCCGAACACGACGACCGCGAGGTTGACGAGGAGGGCCACGATGCCGACGTACACCGGGATCCCGTCGATCGTCGTGATCGATCCGCCGAAGTGCGCCTTGACCACGATCCCGCCGGCGCCGAGCTGCGGGATGTCGTAGAGCTGCACGAGGCCCACCCCGAGCCCGGCGACCATGCCGGCGATGAGCGCGAGGCGGTGGAACCAGCCCGTCATCAGCCCGAGGAACGCCGCCGGGACGGTCTGCAGGATGATGACGCCGCCGATGAGCTGCATGTCCACGGAGAACGCCGGGTCGAGCAGCAGGATGCAGCCCACCGCGCCGAGCTTCACGACCAGCGACGTCCACCGGCTGACCCGGGCCTCCTGGGCGGGGGTGGCCGCCGGGTGCAGGTAGGCGCGGTAGATCGAGCGGGTGAACGCGTTCGCCGCCGCGATCGACATGACCGCGGCCGGGATGAGCGCGGCGATGCCGAATGCGGCCAGCGCGATCCCGGCCGACCACGCCGGGAACAGCTGCTGGAACATCTGCGGCATGATCGTGTTGAGGTCCCGGCCGACCGGCGCGACGCCCTGCGACAGCGCGAAGAAGCCGAGCATCGCCATGAGCCCCAGCACCATGCAGTAGATCGGCAGGGCGGCCGCGTTGCGCTGCACCGTCGCCCGGTCCTTCGCGGCGAGCATGGTCGTGAGCGCGTGCGGGTAGGCGAAGATCGACAGCGCCGAGCCGATGACGAGGGTGAGGTACGCCGTCTGCCCCATCGAGCCGCCCAGCAGCAGCCCGTCGGTCTTCGACGGCGTCGCCGCGAAGTGCTCGCCGGCCTTGCGGAACGTCTCGCCCCAGCCGCCGGACATCGCCACGACCAGCAGCGCGGCGACGACGACCCAGCCCAGCAGCACGTCCTTGGCGATGGACAGCAGCGCCGGCGCGCGCAGGCCGGAGCGGAACGTGCTCAGCGAGATGACGGTGACGGCGGCCAGCAGCGGCCACTCGCCCGGCATGCCGACGGTCTGCAGCACGGCGCGCAGCGAGGCGAGTTGGACGGCGATGTACGGCATCGTGGCGACGATGCCGGTGACCGCGACCGCAGCGCCCAGGGCCCGCGAGCCGAAGCGGGCGGCGGAGAACTCGCCGGGCGACAGGAAGCCGTGCCGGTGCGCGACCGACCAGGCCCGGGTGGAGTAGACGAACGACAGCGGCGTGGTGATGGTCGCGAACGACACGGCGAAGAACCCTAGCGCCCCGACGCCGTAGGTCAGCGCCGGGACCGCGACGAACGTGTAGGCGCTGTACATGCTGCCGCCGAGGAGGAACCAGGTCGTCCAGTTGCCGAACGCGCGGCCGCCGACGCCCCACTCCTCGAGGTTGTGGATGTCCTGCGGCCGCCGCCAGCGCGAGGCGACGATGCCCAGCAGCAGCATCACGCCCATCAGCGCGACGAAGACGGCGGTCTCGACCCCCGTCCCGGTCACCGCCCGAGCCCCCGCGAGCGCTGGTTGGCAACGTGGACGCCGGAGATGATCACGATCGCGAGGACGATGCAGGCCATCTGGTACCAGTAGAAGAACGGGATGCCCCACAGCATCGGCGTGGCGCGGTCGTACAGGGGCGTGAGCAGCGGTGCGAGCGTCGGAATGGCCAGTAGCCAGTAGCCGGAGCGGGCGCGACGAGCGGGCGGTGCCATCGGTTCCTCCTCCTTGCTTCATGCATGTTCCGTGCATGTTTCTGCTGTTGCGCATGGTGTGTTTGCCGGGCCGGCCGGCATCGCCGGAGGGGTGTCGACCCAGCAGTGGTGCAGATCGTACTGGCGAGTAGGGGTTACGGAGAGTCTCGATTCGGCCGCGAAAAAAAATTCTGGAACGAGTGCGTTCCAGAATTTTGTACCCTGGGCCGGGTGGATGGTCGTCGATGAGACCCGCCCGGTGCGCGGCGCCGGCGGCTTCGCGCCGGTCCGATCCGCCTGCTCATCGGCATCGGCATGGCAGCTGCCGGCGGCCTGCTGTCAGTGGGCTACTGTGCCGATGACGCAAGTGAGCAGACGCTCTCGGCCGTGCGGCACGATCCTTCGCACGGTGTCGAACCCGTGTGCCTGGAGCACGCGTTCGGTTGCCGCGAGGTTCGCCATGGTGCTTGCCGACCGGGGGCGTTCGCCGAATACGAAGAGTTCGCCGCCCGGCTTCAGGATGCTACGCATTCGATCGATCTGCGGCGTCGCGGCATCCAGCCAGAACAGGTTGACGTTCACCGCGAATATCTTGGTGAGGTGATCGGCCGGAAATTCGGCGGACTCGAACCCGGTGCATCGGACTTCGACCCTGCCGGCGCGGATGTGACGTTCATTGTGCTCGGACGTGATTCGCGCCATCGTCGCCGACCGGTCAATCGCGAAGATCTTGCCGGTAGTGAGGCGTTCGGCGACGAGCGAGACGGCCACTCCTCGACCGCTCCCGATTTCCAGCACCAGATCGCCGGGTGCGATGTCCATCGTCTCTACCACCCACCGCTGCCGGCGTGTGGCCGAATTCCACTGCGTCGGTCGATGCCGCGGTGGCCCGCTACCAACGTCGGCAAGACTCGTATCCCGCATCGGCGATACGCATCTCATATCGTCACCGAGCCGGTCCGATGCCGCCGGGGAATTTTCCCTTCGAGGCCGGTGATCAACCAGGTCCCCATGAGCGTCCCTCCTGCAACTCGAGCCGCACTTCGTCGGCACAGGCACCAGAACGTGACATCTCCATCACACTGCGATGATCTCCGCCTCATCGCGCGCCCATTCGGCGAACTGGGTGTACCCGATCCGTCGGCAGAACGCGTCGAACCGTCCGAGGTTCATCCCGCCCGCACACACCATCGCCGTAGAAGACGGCACCGTGCGGTCCCCGGGGAGGGACCGCACGGTGCCGGGTGGTGTCGGGACGGTCAGGCCACGTCGAAGCGGTCCAGGTCCATGACCTTCGTCCACGCCGCCACGAAGTCCGTCACGAACTTCTCCTGGGCGTCGTCCGAGGCGTAGACCTCGGCCAGGGCGCGCAGGATCGAGTTGGAGCCGAAGACCAGGTCGGCGCGGGTGCCGGTCCAGCGGACCGTGCCGGCCGCGTCGCGGGACTCGAACGTCTCCTGGTCCTCCGACGTCGACTTCCACGCGCTGGCGAAGTCGAGGAGGTTGACGAAGAAGTCGTTCGTCAGGACGCCGGGGCGGGCGGTCAGCACGCCGTGGGTGGAGCCCTGCGCGTTCGCGCCGAGGACCCGCAGGCCGCCGACGAGGACGGTCAGCTCGGGGGCCGTGAGCGTGAGGAGCTGCGCCTTGTCGATGAGCAGCTGCTCGGTCGGGCGGGTCTGGCCCTTGCCGACGTAGTTGCGGAAACCGTCGGCGGTGGGCTCGAGGACGGCGAACGACTCCTCGTCGGTCTGGTCCTGCGCCGCGTCGGTACGGCCCGGCGTGAACGGCACGGTGACCGTCACGCCGCCGGCCGCGGCGGCCTGCTCGACCGCGGCGGCGCCGCCGAGGACGATCAGGTCGGCGAGGGAGACCTGCTTCGCGCCGGCCGAGGCGTTGAACTCCTGCTGGATGGACTCGAGCGCCGCCAGCACCTTGCGCAGCTGGTCGGGCTCGTTGACCTCCCACTGGTTCTGCGGCGCGAGGCGGATGCGGGCGCCGTTGGCGCCGCCGCGCTTGTCGGTGCCGCGGAACGTGGACGCCGAGGCCCAGGCCGTCGAGACGAGCTCGGCGGTGGTCAGGCCGGAGGCGAGGATGCGGGCCTTGAGGGCCGCGACGTCCTCAGCGCCGATGAGCTCGTGGGTGACCAGCGGCAGCGGGTCCTGCCAGATCTGCGGCTCGGCGGGGACCAGCGGGCCGAGGTACCGCGCGACCGGGCCCATGTCGCGGTGCGTGAGCTTGAACCAGGCCTTGGCGAACGCGTCCGCGAACTCCTGCGGGTTCTCGTAGAAGCGGCGCGAGATCTGCTCGTAGATCGGGTCCACGCGCAGGGCGAGGTCGGTCGTGAGCATCATCGGGGCGTGGCGCTTCGCCGGGTCGTGCGCGTCGGGGACCAGGTCGGCGGCGGCCGGGTCGGTCGGCTTCCACTGCTTCGCGCCGGCCGGGCTCTCGGTCTGGGTCCACTCGAAGCTGAACAGCGTCTCGAAGAACGTGTTGTCCCACTTGGTCGGGGTCGGCGTCCAGGCGCCCTCGAGGCCGCTGGTGATGGCGTCGCCGCCCTTGCCGGTGCCGTGGGTGCTCTTCCAGCCCAGGCCCTGCTCCTCGAGCGTGGCGCCCTCGGGCTCGGCGCCGACGTTGGCGGCCGGGCCGGCGCCGTGCGCCTTGCCGAAGGTGTGGCCGCCGGCGATGAGCGCGACGGTCTCCTCGTCGTTCATCGCCATGCGCCCGAAGGTCTCGCGGATGTCGCGGGCGGCGGCGAGGGCGTCCGGGTTGCCGTTCGGGCCCTCGGGGTTGACGTAGATGAGGCCCATCTGGACCGCGGCGAGCGGGTTGGAGAGCTTGCGGTCGCCGCTGTAGCGCTCGTCGCCGAGCCAGGTGCCCTCGCTGCCCCAGTTGACGACCTCCGGCTCCCAGACGTCCTCGCGGCCGCCGGCGAAGCCGTAGGTGCTGAAGCCCATGTCCTCGAGCGCGACGTTGCCGGCGAGGATCATGAGGTCGGCCCACGAGATCTTCTTGCCGTACTTCTTCTTGACCGGCCACAGCACCCGGCGGGCCTTGTCGAGGTTGCCGTTGTCCGGCCAGCTGTTGAGCGGGGCGAAGCGCTGCTGGCCGGCGCCGCCACCGCCGCGGCCGTCGCTGGTGCGGTAGGTGCCGGCGCTGTGCCAGGCCATGCGGATGAACAGCGGGCCGTAGTGGCCGTAGTCGGCCGGCCAGAAGTCCTGCGAGGTCGTCATGACCGCGGTGATGTCGGCCTTGACGGCGTCGAGGTCGAGGGTGTTGAACTCGGCGGCGTAGTCGAACCCGGCGCCCATGGGGTCGCCCTTGGGCGAGTTGTGGTGCAGGACGGAGACGTCCAGCTGGTTCGGCCACCAGTCCCGGTTCGACCGGGCGGCGTTCTCACTCACGTTTGCTCTCCTCGGGAAGGTTCCAACGGACCGGAAAGAGTCAGGCACAGGTGGGGCAGACGCCCCAGTACACGACCTCGGCCTCGTCGATGACGTAGCCGTGGTCGTGCGAGGCGATGAGGCAGGGCGCGTCGCCGACGGCGCACTCGACGTCGGCGATGTCCCCGCAGCGGCGGCACACCACGTGGTGGTGGTTGTCGCCGACGCGGGTCTCGTATCGGGTGGGGGAGCCGGCGGGCTCGATGCGCCGCAGCAGGCCGGCGTTGCTCAGCGCGCGGAGCACGTCGTACACCGCCTGGGTGGACACCTCGCCGAGCTCCGCGCGCACGTGCCGCGCGATCGTGTCGGCGTCGGCGTGCGGGTGCCCGTGCACCGCGGCGAGGACCGCCAGCCGGGGCCGCGTGACTCGCAGGGCGGCCCCGCGCAGCATGGGTTCCGCATCGAACGTAGCGCGCACGGGGAAGAGTCTGTCCCCCTTTTCTGGAGTAAGTCAAGAAAATCTTCTGGAGTCACTCAAAATTAATCTGCCACTTGAACGCGTTCAAGTTGCTAGCTTACGCTCGACTTGAACACGTTCAAGGAGGGGTGGAGCATGCGGCTCGCGGACTGGGCGCACGTGCTGCTCAACGCGCTGATCGGCGTTGGGATGCTGCTCGTGGTACCACTGGGACTGGATCTTGTGGATGGTGCCTGGACGGCCCGGCGCCGCCTGGCCTGGCTCGCGGCGGCCACGGCCGGAGCGTTGTCGCTGTGGCTACCCCGCGGCGGCCCGGCGGTCGCGCTGGCGGCGGCCTACCTGCTCGCGGCCGGGTGGCTGGCCGCCGGCATCCCGGCCCGCCTGTGGCCGCCGCGCCGGATCACCCCGGCCGGCCTCGCGGTCTGCACCGCGCTCGCCTCACCGTCGATCGCGGCGAGCGCGCTGGTCGCCGAGCGGGCCGGCTACCGGCTCTTCGGCTTCCCCCTCGACGTGCTCGGCCTGACCGTCGCCCACTTCCACTACGCCGGGTTCACCGCCGCGCTGGTCGCCGGCCTGGTCTGCCGCCTGGACCCGGCCCGCCGCGCCGGACAGCTGGCCGCCCTCGCGGTCCCGGCCGGCACCGCGCTGGTCCTGGCCGGCTTCTTCGCGGGGGACTGGGTGCAGCTGGCGGGTGCCGCGGTGCTCACAGCCGGCATGTGGATCACCGGCTGGCTGACCCTGCGCGAGGCCGCGCCCGCGGCGGCCGGCCGCATGACCCGGGCGCTGCTGGTCACCTCGGCGCTGGTGCTCGTCGCGACGATGCTGCTCGCCCTCGACTGGGCCGCCGGCCGCGCGACCGGCCTGCCGCACCTGTCCGCTTCCTGGATGGTGGCCACGCACGGCGCCGCCAACGCGCTGGGCTTCGCGCTCACCGCCGTCCTGGCCTGGCGGACCCTAGCGGCCCAGGGCCCGGCCCGCGCCGGCGACGACGGTGGTCGCCAGGATCCAGCCCGCCGCCATGACGAGGACGGCGACCGCCTTGTCCGCGCCCACCGGATCCCAGGCGCGCTCGTGCCCGAGGTCCACCAGCGGCACGAGTAGGTCCAGCGTGTACAGGATCGGGTCCCACGTCGGCGCCTCGCCCACCTTCACCGCGCGCAGCGGCCCGCTCCACGCGAACCACCCGCTGCCCGCGCCGAGCACGCCGACCAGCCACAGCAACGCCCGCGCCGGCCGATACCCGAAGCCGATCGTCGCGTCCTGCACCGCGCCCCACACCGCGCCGAGGCGCCCCATCGCGCGGTGGCGCAGCCGCTCGCGCACCCGCAGCACCTCGCGGGCCTCCTGTTCCCGGCCGTCGCGCCGCAGCGCGGCGGCCAGCTGGTCGTAGGCGCCGGGCGCGAACCCCGTGCCGTAGCGGGCCATCCACGCCAGGCGCTCGCGGGCCGTCCAGGCGGTGGTGTCGCCCGAGCGGCGGCTGATCCGGTCGTACGCCAGCCCGGCCAGCTCCACCGTGCCGCCCTCCGGCCACCCGGCGGGGTCGTCGACGAAGCGGCCGACGTGCGCGTCGCGCAGCGAGACGATGCCCGCCGACGAGGGGTCCAGGCGCAGGGTCAGCATCGCGGTCTGCGCCTCGATGAGCAGCAGCGCGTACCCGTCCGGGTGCCGCAGCCGGCTGCGCGACAGCGTGATCGCGGCCTCGGCCCGCACGCCGATGAGCATGACGGTGCCCTCGGCGTCGAGCTCGTGCAACCACAGCCCGCCGCCGACCGTGACGCCGTTCGCCCCGATCGCCGGGCCGTCGCCCGATGCGCGGACGGTGGCCTGCGCGATGTTGAGGTCGCCGCTGATGCGGGCGCCGTCGAGGCGCACCCCGGCGGCGTACGAGGCGCCGTGCCCGAGCTTCGCGTCGCCCTCGACCACGGCCCGCTGCAGGTTGACCGCGGCCCCGAACGCCGTGCCGGTGACGTCGAAGCCGCCGCCGGCACGGGCATGGTGGAACCACGCCTCGCCGGCCACCCGGGCGCCGCGCAGGCCGAAGAACCGCCGTGCGTGCAGCGACTCGGCATCCAGGGCCGGCAGCTCGCTGCCGTCCAGGTTCACCGAGCCGAGCTCGGCGTGGTCGAGCACCAGCGGCTCCGCGAAGACGCACCGGCGCAGCCGCAGCGGGGCGTCCAGGCGGGCGCCGGTGAGGTCGAGCCGGCCGGTGACGCGGGCCCCGGCGAGGTCGACGCGGGCGATGCGGCCGGGCCGCGGCGGCGGTCCGGCGAGCAGCAGCTCGGCGATCACCGCGGCACGCACCGGGGCGCCGGCCAGGTCGAGGGGCGCACCGGAGCGGAACGCGGCCCGCAGCGCCCGCTCGGCCCGGCTCAACATACGGCGATCTATACCATGAAATCGCGCGTGTCGCGGGGCCGCCACGGGGTACCCGGACACTTATGCGCGACATCGAGGGGCTGCTGGACGACGTGTACGCCGGCCAGGGCCGGGTCAGCCGCAGCGAGATCTACCGCCGGGCGGTCGCGATGAACCTGCCGGCCGAGGTGGTGACGGTCCTGGAGTCGCTGCCCGAGGGCGAGTACGCGCAGGAGGAGGCCGGCGAGGCCCTTGCACAGCTGCGCGAACGCCGCGTGGTGCCGGCCGACGAGGCGATGGGGGTGCCGGCCACCTCGCTGTCGAGTGCGGACCTGAGCCGCGAGCTGCGCCACCTGCACGCCACCCGCGACGACGCGCTGCGCCACGCGTCGTCGCGCGCCCTGGCCACCCACGACGAGCGCACGGCGGAGCTGGAGGCGGAGTACCTGCGCCGCTTCCCGGACCGCGAGGTCGACCCGCGCCGCCTGCGCCCGGGTGCCCGCGCTCAGTCGGCGGTGTGAGGCCCGGCCCGCCGGGCGGCGGCCACGAGGAGGCGGGCGAACAGGCCGACGTACAGCACGTCGGCCAGCATCTGCGTGAGCACCATCAGCTGGGCGGGCTCCGTCCTGGGAGCGATGTCGCCGAAGCCGACGGTGGTGAAGACCGTCATCGCGAAGTACAGCCCGGCGACGTGCGTCAGCGACTGGTGGAAGTGCTCCGGGCTGCGGTTGGCCAGCCACACGTAGGCGCCGGCGAACGGCAGGATCAGCATGGGGAACGAGCTGATCAGGATGCCCAGGGCCCGCAGCCGCGGGTGCTCGGCCCCCATCAGCGCCCGTAGCTCCCACATCACCAGCACGAGCACCAGCAGCACCGCCGCCATCAGCACGAGCAGGCCGCCGGTGGACAGCGGGTTGTCCAGCGGGGCGGCGAGGTACAGGGCGAGCAGGCCGGCGTCGACGAGTATCGGCACCAGGAGCACGCCGCCACTGTGCCTGGCGGCGGGGGTGGGCCGCCTCACTCTCAGGAGGTAGGGGTCCTCGGGGTTTCCCCGCTCCTGTCGGCGATGTGCGCGCGGGTGCCGCGCCGAGAGCATCGATGCATGTTGCGACTTCTCACACATGTGGCGCTGCGCAGGCCGGTGCTCGTCATCGTCTTCTGGGTCGCCGTCGTCGGGCTCGGGTTCGGCTTCGGCGGCGGGGTGTTCGCGAAACTGACCGCGCAGGTGGCCACGGTGCCCGGCAGCGAGAACGAGCGCGCGCTCGCGCTGCGCGACGCCGCCGCCGGCCCGCAGGGCGGCCACCTCACCGTGGTGGGCGTCGGCGCGACGGTCCTCGGCCCGGCCCTCGCCCAGGCCCGCACCATGCCCGGCGTCGCCGAGATCGGCGAGCCGCTGCGCAGCGACGACGGCGCCGCCGTCCTCGTCGACATCACCCTCGCGCCCGGTGCGAGCGACGAGCAGGCCGGCGCCGTCGCCCGGCACATCCGCGCGGCAGGCGCCGGGGTGAGCGTGGCCGGCGGGCCGCTCACCGACCTGGAGTTCGGCATGCAGGCCCAGTCCGACGTGCAGCGCGCCGAGATGGTCACGCTGCCGGTGGTGCTCGTGCTGCTCGTGGTGGTGTTCGGCGGCCTCGTGGCGGGCGTGATGCCGCTGATCGTGGCGGTCGCCGGCACCGGGGCGACGTTCGGCATCCTGTACCTCGGCAGCTTCGCCACCGACATCAGCGTCTACGCCATCCAGGTCGCCACCATGCTGAGCATGGGCCTGGCGGTTGACTACGGGCTGCTGCTCATCAGCCGGTACCGCACCGAGCTCGCGGAGACCGGCGAGCGCGACGAGGCGCTGCGCCGGGCGGTGGCGCGGGCCGCGCGCACGATCGCCGTCACCGGCCTGACCGTCGCCGCGAGCCTGCTCGGCCTGACCGTGTTCCCCGACGCGTTCCTGCGCTCGATGGGCCTGGCCGGCGCCGGTGTGGTGGTCGTCGACATGCTCGCCGTGCTCACCCTGCTGCCGGCGGTGCTGCGCCTGGCCGGCCGGCGGATCAAGCCGGCTCCGGCCCGCGCCGTGAACGCCGGCGTCTTTGCCCGCCTGGCGTGGGCGGTGCAGCGCCGCCCGCTGCTCACCACCGTCGTCACTGCGGCCGCCGTCCTGGTCCTGGCGATTCCGTCGGTACACCTGCGGCTGGCCAACAGCGACGCCCGCGCCCTGCCAGGTTCGACGGAGACCCGCCGCCAGTACGACGCCCTCGCCGCGCACTTCCCGCAGCTGGTCGGCCCGGACGTGATCGCCGCCGTCGTGCGCTCGGGCGCCGCCGATCCGCGGACCGCGGCCTTCGCCGAGCGGGTGCGCGCGGTGCCGGGCGTGTCGGCCGTCGAGGTCGTGCCGGTCTCGGACGCCGTCAGCGTCGTGCGCGCCACGCCGGTGCACGAGCCGTGGACCGCGGCCGGGCGGGACACCCTGCAGGCGGTCCGGGACGTGCCGGCGCCGTTCGAGGTGCTCGTGGCCGGCGACGCGGCGCGGCTGGTCGACTACCGGGCGATGCTGCAGCGGTACGGGCCGTGGGCGGCGCTGGTCGTGCTCGTGGCGACGTTCGTGCTGCTGGCCGCGTTCACCCGCTCGGTGCTGCTGCCGGTCAAGGCGGTGCTCACCAGCCTGCTGAGCATCGCCGCGGCGTTCGGCGCGGTGGTGTGGGTGTTCCAGGACGGCCACCTCGCCGGCTGGTTCGGCAGCCGGGCCCTCGGCGCCGTCGACCTGACCGTCCCGGTGCTCGTCGCCGCGATCGCGTTCGGGCTGTCCGTGGACTACGAGGTGTTCCTGCTGGCCCGCATCCGGGAGCGGTACCTGCAGACCGGCGACGCCCGGGCCGCGGTCGCGGTCGGCCTGCAGCAGACGGGCCGGATCGTCACCTCGGCGGCGCTGCTGCTCGTGGTCGTGTTCGCCGGGTTCCTGGTCGGCGGGTTCGCACCCATCAAGGAGATCGGCCTGGGCCTGGTCGTCGCGATCGTGCTGGACGCCACCGTGGTGCGGATGCTGCTCGTGCCGGCGACGATGACGCTGCTCGGCCGCGCGAACTGGTGGCCCTCCCGGCCGCCCGTGATCACCGCCGGGGACGAGCAGATCCGATCTCTGGCCCCCGTATCGGCGCCTTAACGGGTCATTATTTCTTTGTTCGGTACCGAATCATCGGATGAAAAATGTTGACAAGACGCATCGACGTCGGCGAAATTCGTGAGGCAGACGACTTGCAGGTGCGATCGGCGCGCTCCTGTCCCGCCGCAACAAGGGATCCGCCGAAAGGAACCTCATGAGTCTCACCAGACGTCAGGTGCTTGCATCCGGGCTCGCCGCCACGGGCCTGGGTGCGGTCGGCTACCTCACCGTGGGCACGGCCGAGGCGGCCAGTGCCCCCGGTGACGTGGTCGGCAAGATCACTGTCGGGTATCAGGGCTGGTTCGCCTGCCCGGGCGACGGTGCGCCGATCAACCAGTGGTGGCACTGGAGCCAGAACGGTGGCCAGGCCCCGTCGCCGTCCAACACGACGATCGTGTCGTGGCCGGACGTGCGGGAGTTCACGAAGAAGTACACGACCGCCTACGCCAACCTCGGCAACGGCCAGCCCGCGCAGCTGTTCTCCTCCTACGACCAGCAGACCGTCGACACCCACTTCAAGTGGATGCGCGACTACGGCTGCGACACCGCCGCGCTGCAGCGGTTCAACCCGTTCGGCGGCGAGGGCCCGACCCGCGACGCCATGGCCGCGAAGGTCCGCTCCGCCGCGGAGACCTACGGGCGCAAGTTCTACATCATGTACGACGTCACCAGCTGGACGAACATGCAGTCGGAGCTCAAGACCGACTGGACCACCAAGATGTCGGCGTACACGTCCTCACCCGCCTACGCCCGCCAGAACGGCAAGCCCGTCGTATGCATCTGGGGCTTCGGCTTCAACGACCCGGGCCGCCCGTTCGCCCCGGCGCCGTGCCTGGACGTGATCAACTGGTTCAAGGCGCAGGGCTGCTACGTCATCGGCGGGGTGCCCACCTGGTGGCGCACCGGCGTGAACGACTCGCGGGCCGGGTTCCTGGACGTGTACCACGCCTTCAACATGATCTCGCCGTGGATGGTCGGGCGGACCGGGGACATCGCCGGCCTCGACTCCTACTACAACAACGTCAACGTCGGTGACCAGGCCGACTGCAACGCCCGGGGCATCGACTACCAGCCGTGCGTGATGCCCGGCGACCTGTCGGCCGGCGCCCGCGCGCACGGCGACTTCTACTGGCACCACATCTACAACATGACCCGGCTGGGCGCGCAGGGCTTGTACGTGTCGATGTTCGACGAGTTCAACGAGGGCAACCAGATCGCCAAGACCGCCGAGAACGCCTCCCAGCAGCCGACGAACTTCGGCCGCCCGGCGCTGGACGCCGACGGCGTCGCGTGCTCGTCCGACTACTACCTGCGCATCACCGCCGACGGCGGCAAGATGTTCAAGAAGCAGACCGCGCTGACCGCGACCCGCCCGACCCAGCCGATGGGCGGCACGACCTCGCCGCCGCCGCCGACCGGCGCGGTCTCGCTGCGCTCGCGGGCCAACAACCTGTTCGTCTCGGCCCGCGACGCAGGCGCCTCCTCGCTGCAGGCCTCCGGCGCCTCCGCCGGCGCGTGGGAGCTGTTCGACCGCGTCGACCTCGGCGGCGGCAACATCGCCCTGCGCGCCCGGATCAACAACCGCTACGTGTGCGCGGAGAACGCCGGCGCCGCCGCGCTCATCGCCAACCGCACCGCCGCCGGCCCGTGGGAGACGTTCCGGATCGTCAACAACGCCGACGGCACCGTCAGCCTCCTCGCGACCGTCAACAACCGCTACGTCTGCGCGGAGAACGCCGGCGCCGCACCGCTCATCGCCAACCGCACCGCCATCGGCCAGTGGGAGAAGTTCGACCTGGTCACGTCCTGACCCAAATTTTTGTTCGGCGCGGATGTCCGGACCCCACCCCGGGCACCGTCCACGGGTTGCGTGCGCCAAGCTGGGCGTAGCGAGACCGAGGAGCCGAGCCATGACGAAGTACCTGCTGTCGATCGACTACAACCCCGGCGTGATCGAGTCGCCGATGGAGGAGTGGAAGCCCGAGGACGTCAAGGCGCACATGGACTACTACGGCGCGCTCATCCAGGACCTGATCGACCGCGGCGAGCACGTCGACGGCATCGCCCTGACCAGCCCCGACGTGGCCAAGGTGGTGACCGCCGGCGCGGGCGCGCCGGTCGTGACGGACGGCCCGTTCGCCGAGTTCAAGGAGATGCTGGCCGGGTTCCAGATCGTCGACGTGGACAGCGAGGACCGGGCCGTGGAGATCGCCGTGGCACTGTCGCGGGTGCCCGGCCCCGGCGGCGTGCCGCAGGAGCAGCCGGTCAGCGTGCGTCGCATCATGACCGACGCCGACTTCGAGCTGCTCGTGCCCGGCCAGTGACGCCCGCTCCCCGGCCGCCGTGCGTCTGCGTAGCGTCGTGACCGACGCGGGCTCCGAGCGCCCCGTGCCCGGCCGATGACGGCTGCTCGTCCGGTCGAGGACCTGCTGCGCGAGCTGGCGCCGCAGGTCCTCGGGGCGCTCGTGCGCCGCTACGGCGACTTCACCGCCGCCGAGGACGCGGTCCAGGAGGCGCTGCTGGCCGCCGCTGTGCACTGGCCGGCCGGCGGCGTGCCCGACAACCCGCGCGGCTGGCTCGTCGTCACCGCCTCCCGCAAGCTCGTCGACCAGGCCCGCAGCGACCAGGCCCGCCGCCGGCGCGAGACCCTGGCCGCGGCGCAGGACGAGCCGCTGCACAAGGGCGTACTCTTCGGCGGCAGCCTGCCCATGGACCGCGACGACACGCTCACGCTGCTGTTCCTGTGCTGCCACCCGTCGCTCAGCCCAGCCTCGGCGATCGCACTGACCCTGCGCGCCGTCGGCGGCCTGAGCACCGCCGAGATCGCGCGCGCGTTCCTGGTCCCCGAGGCAACCATGACGCGGCGCATCACCAGGGCCAAGCAGACGATCAAGGACTCGTCGGCGCCGTTCCGCATGCCCGGCCCCGAAGAGCGACCGGCCCGTCTGCGGTCGGTGCTGCACGTGTTGTACCTCATGTTCAACGAGGGCTACGCGGCCAGCGGAGGCGCGGACGTCCACCGCGCCGACCTTTCCGGCGAGGCCATCCGCATCGCCCGGATGCTCAACGGCCTGACCCCCACCGACCCGGAGACCGCGGGCCTGCTGGCACTCATGCTGCTCACCGACGCCCGCCGTCCGGCCCGCGCCGGGCCCGACGGCCGGCTGGTGCCGCTCGACGAGCAGGACCGCACCCGCTGGGACAGGACCCTCATCGCCGACGGCACCGCGTTGCTGGACGCGGCGGTGCGAAGCGGTGCCATGGGCGAGTACCAGCTGCAGGCGGCGATCGCGGCCCTGCACGACCGCGCCGCCCGCGTCGAGGACACCGACTGGCCGCAGATCCTCGCCCTCTACGGCCTGCTCGAGCGCATGACCGGCAGCCCGGTCGTCGCGCTCAACCGGGCCGTGGCCGCGGCGATGGCGCACGGCCCGGAGGAGGGCCTGCGCCTGCTCGAGCCGGTCGCCGAGCGCCTCGGCGACCACCACCGCCTGCACGCGGTGCGCGCGCACCTGCTCGAGATGTCCGGCGACGCCGCGGGGGCCGCCGAGCACTACCGGGCCGCCGCCGCGCGCACCGCGAGCCTGCCCGAGAAGCGCTACCTCATCGAGCGCGCCGCCCGTTTGTAGTTTCCCCCGAGCTACCGCGACGCCCGCCGTGGTCCGGACCGTGACTCCCGGGCCACGCCATGCCCGCGGATAGTCGCGCTCAGCCTGGCGGCCTCACCTTCATGACTTTCGATCGACCCGGATTGCGCGCGACCTGACGTTGCGGGACAGCGGCGCGGCGCACACCCCGGTACGGTGGTCGCCGCATGAGCCGAGGAGCGTTCCGCGTGATCCAGGGGGATCGATGACCAACTCCAGCCAGACGGTCCCGGCGGGCAGCAAGCGCACACCATTGAGCAGGTGGCTCACGTTCGGCTCGGCGGCCGCCGGGATCGGGCTGCTGTTCCTCTGCTGCGGGTTCCAGGTCAGCGTGATCTCGCTCGTCCTGCTGCCCCTGGGCGCCGGCGCCCTCACCGTCGGAATCCTTGCCTCGCAGGGGAAACTCCGAGGAGCGGCGCCACTACGAATCGCGCTCGCCGGCCTTGCCGCGCTCGGCGCGATGCTGGTGCCGACGAGCATCGCCGGGTTCGTCATCCGTCACCTCGACCGCGGCGACTACCTGCGCTGGTACGGGACGCACGTGGAGGCGACCGTCGATACCAGGAAATGCGAATGGATCAACAAAGGCCGGCACGGAAACACCGACACCATGGGGTGCCGGGGTGTCACCTGGATCATCGACGGCCGTCAGCAGACCGGCTCGATGGAGATCAAGGGTGAGGACCACCCCGCGGCCGCCGGTGTTCCCGACGTCGTCAAGGTCACCGGGTACGCGCTGGACGACGCCGCGGTGACCGACCGGGACATCCGGACCGGATACCAGGCCGGGCGGCTCGGCGCCGTCCCGCTCTGGGCCGGCGGTGCCGGGCTGCTCCTGCTCGCCGCCGGATACGGTGGCGTTTCCGCCCTCGCCAAGCGCTCGACCGCACGCTAGGCCGTGTCTCGTGGATCAATGAACCGGAATGAGCCGTAGCGTCCTGTTGTTGGTCCGGGAGGCTGTGGCTGCCCGATTTGAGCTCACCAGCGCGCCGGGACGGGCCGCACCGGCCAGGACTGGGCCGCCGCGGGCGCCTCGGGCAAGTGCGGCCTCACCGGTACGCTCACGTCCTGCCTGGCCGAGATCAGCACCCCGCCGGTGGGCGGCGGCTGCGCGGACCTGCGCGCCACCGTCCAGGCCTGCGCGCCGCTGGCGCCCGTGCCCGGCAACCCGAACGCGGTCCGCGAGGCCGGGGCGGGCACCGCGCCGCAGCGGGCCGGCCTGCCCTTCTCCGGCGGTGCCTGACCTGGCAGAATAGGCCGGTGATCATCATCGCCGGCCGGCTCGACGTCGACCCGGCCGACCGCGACAGATACCTGGCCGCGGTCGCCGACGTCGCCGGCCTGGCCCGATCCGCCGCCGGCTGCCTCGACTTCGTCCAGGCCGCCGACCCGATCGAGCCGGGCCGGATCAACGTCTACGAGCGCTGGGAGTCCGACGAGGACCTGGCCCGCTTCCGCGCCTCCGGCGGGCCGATGCCCGACCTGCCGCCGCTGCGATCGGCCGCGGTCCAGCGCTTTAGCATCGCCGCCGTCGAGAGTTTGTGAGTCGACGCCGTCCCGTGTGTGGCGGCTCTCAGTGCGTGCACAGCGACGGCGGACGATGATGCAAAGTATGACGGGGGTGCTCGAACGTCCCACCGCATTGCTGATCGCCGTGTCCCGCCCGTGGTTCTGGCCGGTGTCGTGGGTCCCGGCCTACATGGGCACCGTCCTGGCCGGCCACGCCTGGCTCCCGGCCGCCGAGGACGCACCGCGCGCCGTGGTGGCGCTGCTGATCCTCGGCCCCCTGATCTGGGGCGCCGTGCTGGCCCAGAACGACCTGTACGACCTGCCGAGCGACCGCGACAACCCGCGCAAGGCCACCGCACCGCTCGTCACGGGTGCGGTCTCGGCAAAGCGCCTCCGCCTCTGGTACCGCCTGATCTCCCTGTCCGCCGTGGCGTTCGCGGTCTACGTGGGGCCGCTGTTCGTCCTCGGCGTGGCCGGCGTGCTGGCGCTCGGCTGGGCCTACAGCGTCCCGCCGCTGCGCCTGAAGACCCGCCCCGGCTGGGACGTCGCCGTCAACGCCCTGGTCGTCGGCGTGGTGTCCCCGGCCGCGGGCTGGGCGATCACGAGCCCGCCGTGGGACTTCCCGTGGGTGTTCGCGCTGATCGGCGTGCTCTTCGCCGCCGCGTTGTACGTCCCGACGACGGTCACGGACCTGGCGGCCGACGCCCTCGCGGGCTACACGACGTTCGCGGTCCGCTTCGGCCCACGGTTCGCACACCGCCTGGGCGTCGGGTTGTGGGCCGCCGCCCTGGCCGTCTCCGTCGCCTGCGCCGCCGCGGACTACCTGGTCCCGCGCTCGACGCTCGTCCCGCAGCTCATCATGGTCCCGGTCCTGCTCGCGTCGTACGCGGTGCTCACCCGCCGCCCGACCATCACGAGGATGGCCGTCGTGTCGATCCTGTTCGGCATCCCCACCATCGGCTTCGCCCTGGCGTACATCGGCTGACACCCCGGCTTATTTCAGCCTTGACTTATATAAGCCGACGGTGACATTCTCCTGGGGTGCACGCCTTTGACGTGCTCGGGGACCCCGTTCGACGGCGGATCCTCGAGCTGCTCGCCGATGGGGAGCTGACCGCGGGGGCCATCAGTGAGGTCGTCCGCGGGGAGTTCGGGATCTCCCAGCCGGCGGTCTCGCAGCACCTGCGGGTGCTGCGCGAGGCCGGGTTCACCACCGTCCGCGCCGACGGGACGCGGCGGCTCTACGCCGTCGACGCCTCGCCGCTGCAGGAGGTCGACGCGTGGCTGGAGCGGTTCCGCGGGTTCTGGGAGCAGCGGCTGGACGCCCTGGCGACCGAGCTCGCCCGCGGGCGGCGTGCACGGGACCAACGCCAACAGGATTCCGCGGGAGGATGACGTGATCGACATTGTCCGGGAACTCAACGCCGCCCATCGCGAGGTCGGCAACGCGCCAGTCGGTGGCGGGGACGGCCGGTCGCTGCTGCTGCGGCGCACCTACGACGCCCACATCGAGGACGTCTGGAGCGCCTGCACCGACGGCGAGCGGATCGCGCGGTGGCTGGCGCCGATCGAGGGGGACCTCCGGCTGGGCGGGCGATACCAGCTCAAGGGCAACGCCGGCGGCGAGATCCTCAAGTGTGAGCCGCCGCGGCTGCTCAAGGTGACGTGGGCCATGGGGGAGGGGATGGTCACCGAGGTCGAGGTGCGCCTGCGCAGCGACGGGGAGGAGCGGACCGTGCTCGAGCTCGAGCACGCCTCGCCCGCCGAGGTCGTCGACGAGCTGGTGCGCTCCTACGGTCCCGGCGGGACGATCGGGATCGGGTGCGGCTGGGACCTGGCGCTGCTCGGGCTCGAGCTCCACGTGCGCGGCGTCGAGGGCGACGTCGAGACGTGGCAGGACGCCCCCGACGTTCGCCGGTTCGCCACGCAGGCCTGCCACGCCTGGGGCGCCGTGGTGCAGCGCGCCTGGGGAACCAGCGATGCGGACATCGAGGCCGCGATCGCGTTCGCGGTCCAGCACTTCGACCCGCACTAGGGCATGTCTCCTGGATCTTGGTGGGATGATCCATACCATCCGGATTGTTACCCGCACGCCATGACTGCCCGATTCGAACTCACGGACGCCGAGTGGGACCTGCTGCGCCCGTTGCTGCCCGCT